>CAMDZY010000005.1 GCA_945910975.1 uncultured Clostridia bacterium
AGTTGGGATATGCTGAAATTCAACTGCATGAGATGGTTCTGTGTATTTTGCCGCAAAGGGTAACGTGACAGCAGTGCCTTTTTGCTAAAAGCCAAAAGTTTTTTAGGAAAAAGTATTAGAAGCATTAAGCAATATCGAAAACGCAGACAAGCTGGTTGTGGAAAATTTATGCAATTATTAGTCTAATAAATCATTAAAATAGTTGTTATAAGTTCGGCCTGAACCGCCGCACCATGAACAGGTATCCCCATTTACTCGCCCGCTTCCATGGCAATAGTTGCAAGTTGCACTTTTGCTACCGCCGGAGCTACTTGATGAGCCGCCATTGCTACAGGAACCGAGAATATAGAGTAAAGCGAGGATAGCAACAACTATCAGCAATATTTTTCCGGACTTTTTGTCCATATGAGTTTCCTCCTACTATTTTTTGCATATTTGCGTATGTACAGGATGATATTATATCTGAAATTGGGGGGGGAATCCCGGATTTTTGGTAGCTTGCTGTGCGCATAGGGATTTCCCATCCTGAAAAAGGAAGCAGAGTAACAAATGATATTTAACGTTATATTTTCATATATCGATTATGGTGGTTCTTGCTTTCTTCATAACGCCGTATATTGGGGATGTTTCCATCATTGAATGCATTGGAGAAGTATACACCGAAATATCTTTTTTGGCCAATTTTCAGCTCATCCCATTTATGCCCAGCAAATAATGATTTTACTTCAAATACGGTGCCGGTTTTTATGCTATTATCAATTGCTTGTTTTGCATCAGCCAGCAATTCCTGATAGTCCATAGAACATTTTTCCTGATGATTTATTCATAGTAGCTTGGTAAATCTTTCGCCTATGTGTTCGCCCTCATTGCCGCTTCGGTGGTTCTTTGCTGGGGGTGACATCCATGGGCTTTTCTGCGCCTTTACGCATGGCGCTTACATCGTCCACCATTTGACCGAAACCGTACAGGGGGAGCGTGAAGAGAGCCATGATAAGTCCGCAGGAAAGAGCAGACCAAGCAAGTAGACTATCTTCTATTCCGATCATCCAAGTAAGTAGCCCGGCAATGATGAACAGTCCAGCAAGTGCTTTTGCAAGAAGTTCTATTTTTATGCCGACGCCTTTCCTATGTGGGTTATTCTTAAACAATGTCATGAATAGGCCAACTGCGGTCAACAGTAAAGCAATTGCTGAGAAAATTGCAGTATATTCGTATCCGTTAAAAAAGAAAACCGCATTGTATTTTGCTAGACCGACTAGCGCGATAAGCGCGATCCCACCGATGCCAACCCCGAGTATTATTTTAGAATTATTTGTTTTCATTTTGTCCTCCTTTTGTCATTGTTTTTTTAGCTTAAACATCAAAATTTACAAGCTACCACAGATATTATAACATATATTTTTAGATTTACAATAATAAATCGACAAATATTTATATACTATTTCTGAAGGCTCGCCCATTATAATAGCCATAATACAAAGGGGGCGTCTGGAATGGATTATGAGGAATTTGTAAAAGACCGGATTACGCAGCTGCGTTTGCGCAAGGGTGTGTCTGAATATCAGATGAGTTATGACTTGGGGCACAGCCGTGGGTATGTTTACAACATTTCCTCCGGCAAGGCGCTTCCTCCGCTGAAAGAGTTTTTTGCCATTTGTGATTACTTTGACATAACGCCCCAACAATTTTTTGACGATTCCTCCCCAAACCCGGAGTTGATTCAGAAGGCTGTAAACGGGATGAAGCAAATGAGCGAAAGCGATCAACTGATGATTTTGGGCATTATCAACCGATTCCGTCAGGGCGAATAGGAATGACCTCTCTTTCCGAACGAAAGAGGGGCTTTTTCGTATGCGGCGGGGACGCGGGCGAATCTTTTTTTGGCAAAATGCGAAAAAGGTTTGTAATTACGCGCAAAATGCGCTATGATAAGAATACGAAAGTATGCACAGGAGGCGGGGATATGATCAGCCATGTCAGCTCGATGGGTCTGCGGGGAATCGAGGGTTATGAGGTTTCGGTGGAATGCTTTTTGTCATCGGGCTTGCCGGCGTTCGATATTGTGGGTCTGCCGGATGCGGCGGTGAAAGAATCGCGGGAGCGTGTCCGGGCGGCGATTAAAAATTGCAAATTTAAATTTCCGGTCAGCCGCATTACCCTGAACCTCGCGCCGGCCGGCACAAAAAAGTCCGGCACCGTTTACGACTTGCCGATTTTGCTCGGCATTTTGGAAGCAAGCGGTGAAATCAAGCTGCCCAAGGAAAAGACCGCGTTCATCGGCGAACTGAGCTTGGAGGGCAAGGTGCGCGGGATTCCGGGAATCCTGCCCATGGCGTTGGCGGCGCGGAAAGCGGGCTTCCGCCAGATGTTTGTTCCGGCGGACAATGCGAAGGAAGCCTCCCTGGCAGACGGCATCACGGTCTACCCTGTTGTGGATGTCGGGCAGCTGGTCAGCCATTTGCGCGGCGAAATACCGATTTTGCCGCAGGAGCCATGGACACCGGAGCGCATGGAACGCGCTTTGCCGGACTTTAAGGATGTCAAGGGACAGGAAAATGTAAAACGTGCGCTGGAAATTGCGGCGGCGGGTGGACACAATGTGCTGCTGGTCGGCCCTCCGGGTTCGGGCAAGAGTATGCTTTCCAAGCGTCTGCCCTCCATTTTGCCGGATATGACGCGGGAAGAGGCGCTGGAGGTGACGCAGATCCACTCGGTGATGGGAATGCTCTCCAAGGATTCTCCGCTGGTGCAGGTGCGGCCGTTCCGCAGTCCGCACCATACCATCTCCGCTGCAGGTCTGGCAGGCGGCGGCGCGAATCCGCATCCGGGAGAAATTTCCCTTGCGCACAAGGGCGTGCTATTTTTGGATGAAATGCCGGAGTTCCGGCCGGATGTCCTTGAGGTGCTGCGGCAACCGCTGGAGGATCATGTGGTGACAATTTCGCGCGTCAACGGCACGGTGACCTATCCCAGCGAGATTATGCTGGTGTGCGCGATGAATCCCTGCAAATGCGGGTGGTATGGCGACCCGAGCGGGCGCTGTACCTGTTCAAAGGCCTCGGTCGACGCGTATATGAGCCGGATCTCCGGGCCGTTGCTGGACAGGATCGATATCATCGTGGAGGTTCCCGCCGTGGCGTTTGAGGAGCTGCGCCGGGATTCGGAAGCGGAGCCGTCGGCCACGGTGCGCGAACGCGTGAACCGGGCAAGACAGCGGCAGCTGCAACGTTGCCCGGACAGTCGGGGCAATGCAAATTTAACTGCCAGCCAGATGCAGCGCTTCTGTAGGCTCGACGATGCCTGCGCGACCTTGATGCGCGGCGCATTCGACAGTCTTGGCATGACGGCGCGAAGCTATGACCGGGTTTTAAAGGTCGCCAGAACCATTGCCGATCTCGACGGCGCAGAGGAAATCCAGCCGCAGCATATCGCCGAAGCCATTCAATACCGTACATATCAATTGGGAAGGAATTAAAGCAATGAAAGAAATGTTTTTGTTGAAGCTGGGAGAAATCGTGCTCAAGGGCGGCAACCGGTTTCAATTTGAGAATAAATTAAAGCAGAATATCAGCCGCAAAATGCGGCCGTTTGGCGAGTTCCATATTTCGCTGGTGCAGTCCACGGTATATGTGGAGCCGGAAAATGACGAATGCGATGTAGACGGCGCATGGGAAGCGTGCCACACCGTTTTTGGCATCGTGTCCGTCTGCCGCTGCCGTCCGTGCGAAAAGGACATGGACGCCATTTTCCAGACCGTAATGGACTATCTGGGGGACGATATCGCCATGGCGTCCAGCTTTAAGGTGGAGGCCAAGCGGTCGGATAAACGGTTTGCGCTCAACTCTATCCAGATTTCGCAGGAGATCGGCGGAAGAATTGCCGATGCCATGCCGCAGGTACCGGTGGATGTGCATCATCCGGGCTTTACGGTTCTGGTGGAAATTCGCGACAAGGCCGCTTATGTACATGGACCTGCAGAGCCGGGCGCGGGCGGATTGCCGACCGGTGTCGGCGGTCGGGCAGCGGTGCTTCTCTCGGGCGGCATCGATTCCCCGGTCGCGGCGTACATGATCGCAAAGCGCGGGGTGGAAATTGAGTGCGTGCACTTTTTCTCCTATCCCTATACCTCCGAGCGTGCCAAGGACAAGGTGCTGGAGTTGGCGCGTCTGCTGACCCGCTACTGCGGTCGGATGACGGTGAATGTGGTGGGCTTTACGGAGATTCAGGAAGCCATCCGCGATAACTGCCCGGAAGAATTCTTCACCCTGATCATGCGCCGGTTTATGATGATGATTTCCGAACGCATCGCCAACCGGCACGGCTGCCAATGTCTGGTGACCGGCGAGAATTTGGGACAGGTGGCCTCGCAGACCATGGAGGCCATGGCCGTCACCGGCGCGTGCGTCGATCTGCCGATTTTCCAGCCGCTGATTGGCATGGACAAGGAAGAAATTGTGACCATCGCGCGCAAAATCGGCACCATGGAAACCTCCATTTTGCCCTACGAGGATTGCTGCACGGTCTTTACACCCAAGCACCCCAAGACAAAGCCGACCGTTGCACAGGTGGACAAGGCGTGCGAAAAACTGGACTTTGATGCGCTGATCGAACGCGCGCTGGAAAATACCGAGCTGATTAAGGTGCGTTACCATGACTAAACCGGAAGAACAGGTGATTTTTGCGCTGCGGGAGCGGGGATTGACGCTTGCAACGGCGGAATCCTGCACCGGCGGCGGTGTCGGCGCGCGGCTGACCTCCGTGTCCGGCAGCTCGGCGGTGTATCGGGGCGGCGTGATTTCCTATTGCAATGAAATCAAGCACAAGCTGCTCGGCGTGGAACAATCGGCGCTGGACAAATTTGGCGCGGTGTCCGATGTGGTGGCGCGGCAGATGGCACAAGGTGCAAAGAATGCGCTGCAAACGGACATTGCCGTCAGCGTAACGGGTTTAGCCGGGCCAAACAGCGACGAGAGCGGCAAGCCGGTGGGGCTGGTGTATATTGGGCTGGCAACTGCCGACGGCGCACGTGCGTGGGAATACCGCTTTTCCGGCGACCGGGAAGCGGTTCGCAGGCAGGCGGCTGAGGCAGCGCTGGCACAGATCTGGAGGTGCCTGCAATGAACACGTCACAATCATGCCTGCAACAGACCGGGCATATTCGCTGGATCGACAATATGCGCGCCTTGACGATGCTCATGGTGATTTACGGCCATATCGTGGCGCGACCCAATGCGTTCTTTTTCCTGACCAGTCCCATGAAAATGCCGGGATTCTTTGCCATATCGGGCTATTTGTTTCACTGCACGGATCGCAGCTTTGGCGCACTCACATGGAACAAGCTGAAAAAGCTGGCGGTTCCCTACGTGTTCTTGTGCGGGCTGAGCATTGTGTGGAATCTGCTGATTCTTTGGCCGAGTGCTGGTATGTCGGGCTTTCTGCAAATGCTGAGCAGTGTGGCGTGTGGCACGATGCTGTGGTATTTGCCTTGCTTGCTGGCTTGCGAATTTGCTTTCTATGCATTGGTGAAGCTGTGCAAAAATCGGCTGCCTTTGATTTGCGCAGGCTCCGTCCTGCTGCTGGGCATAGGATTGCTGATTCCGCACGAGGGCATTGTGCTGCCGTGGCACATCAATGCACTTCCTATTGTGCTGTTTTTCTTTTTCCTGGGCTACGCGTACCGACAGCTTGAACAGCGCCTGACCCGTTGGGAGGGTTGGCGGACACTGGCGATTCTGAGTGTGGTCTATTTGGCACTTTGCTTTGCACAAAATCACGTCAGCGGATACTCAATCGACGTCAACCGGAGCATTTATCCTGACGTGTGGATCAGTATTCCCTCGATCGTGGTGGGACTTGCTTGGCTGTGTCAACTGACAAAATTGGTTCCCATGCCCGAGTGGGTGACTTGGATCGGACAAAATACACTCGTTTATTATGGCACGCACTACCTCACGGCACAGACGCTGACGCTGGTTCTGCGCCGGCTGGGCGTGCCGGAAGCAACATTTTTCCGCGGATATTATCTGCTGGTGCAGTTTGTGGTAAGTCTGGTGGCAGTTGCGGGGCTTGCACTGCTGATCAACCGCTTTTGCCCGTTCCTTGTGGGAAAGAAGAAAAAAAGAGTTGCATCACAGACATCATAAAAAAGGAGAGGCTTATGGATTTAGGTTGTCATTTATCTTCCTCGCAGGGCTTTTACGCGATGGGAGAAACAGCGTGTTCCATTGGCGCAAACACCTTTCAATTTTTCACCAGAAATCCGCGCGGCGGTAAGGCAAAGGCGTTAGACCTTGAGGATTGCCAACGCTTGCGGCAGTTGATGGCGGAACGGAGCTTTGGCAAAGTGATCGCCCACGCGCCTTACACGATCAACCCGTGCGCCGCTGTACCAAAGACGTTGGAGTTTGCGCACCAGACGCTGGCGGACGATTTGCAGCGCATGGAAGCGTTGCCCGGGCAGCTTTATAATTTCCACCCCGGCAGCCATGTGGGGCAGGGCGTGGAGGTCGGCATTGAAAAAATTGCAGACAGCCTGAACCGTGTAATGTGGCCGGAGCAGCAGACGACGGTTCTGCTGGAAACCATGGCGGGCAAGGGCACGGAAGTAGGCGGCAAATTTGAGGAGCTGCGGGAGATCCTCGACCGGGTCAATTTGCCGGAACACATGGGCGTGTGTCTGGACACCTGCCATGTCTACGATGCGGGGTACGATTTGCGCGATCATTTGGACGAGGTACTGACGGAATTTGACAAAATCATCGGCCTGTCCCGTCTGCGGGCGCTGCATATCAACGACACCATGAATCCCATCGGCAGCCATAAGGATCGCCACCAAAAAATCGGACAAGGCGAGCTGGGGCTTGACGCCATTCGCCGGATCGTGCATCACCCGGCGCTACAGGCTCTGCCGATGGTGCTGGAAACGCCCAACGAGTTGCCCGGCTATGCGCAGGAGATCAAGCTGCTGCGGGAAGTGAATTTACTGTGAAGGCTACGCATTCACAGTAAATCATTTATTTAAGTGCCTGCACCTCGCCCCTTACGGGGCAACCGGTGCAGATGCACAAAAATTTCCATGCCGTCTATACTTTCATTGATTGTGGTGCCGCGCTCGGAATGAAAATTTTTTGTAAAAATCCGCGCGCAATCCTTGACGGAAAAAGCACTTTATGCTACTCTAATAATGTATAGCGGTGAAATGGCGCTTTTCACCGGGAATTGCGTTGATAATGGGGGAAAGGAGGAATTTCATGGATCCTGAAAAGCGACAAAAGTGGACAGGAATCGCGGTGGTGGCACTGGTACTGATCGCATTTAGCCTGTTGTTTGGCAATTTGTCCCAACTGTGGAACATCGCAAAGGATTTCCTGAGTATTATTTCCTCCGTTTTGTTTGGCGCAGCGTTTGCGTTTTTGATGAACCCCATCATGAATTTTGTAGATTCGCGTCTGCACCGGTTCCTCAGCCGCCGCAACATGGCCGAGCGGACAGCCAAACGGCTCAGCCGTGGCATTTCCATCGTGGTGGCGCTGATCGTATTCGTGCTCTCCATTTATGCCATTTTTGTGCTGGTCGTGCCGCAGCTGATTGAAAGTCTGCAAAAGCTGCTTTCCCCCAGCAATTTGGAAACTTACAAGGAACGAATTGACGCGTGGGTTGTTAAAATTCTGAATGGCACGCGTTATGTCGAGTCTTATCGTGCCAACAGCGACAGAATCTTTGAAGCGATCGGTACTTGGCTGAGCGATACGTTGCTCAATCAGGCGGCAATTTTGAACGTTGCGCAGTGGGCTTACAGCGCGGTGATGCTGGTTTTCAACGCACTGATCGGCATCGTGATTGCCATTTATATTTTGATTTATAAGGATACCTTCCAGGCACAGGCCAAGAAAATCGTGGTTGCGATCTTCCACCCGGAGCACGCTAACCGCGTGATCGAAACGGCGCAGACGACCAACAAATTGCTCAACGGCTTTTTGGTCGGCAAGCTGATCGATTCCATCATCGTGGCGCTGATTTGCTATGTCGGAATGCGCATTATGGGGCTGCCGTACCCGGAACTGATTTCCGTGATCATCGGCATCACAAATATCATTCCGTTCTTTGGCCCGTTACTGGGCATGATTCCGTCTGCACTGATTATTTTGGTGGAAAATCCGCTGCAGGCGTTCTATTTTCTGATTTTCTTATTGGCGCTGCAACAGGTGGACGGCAACATCATCGGGCCGCGTATTTTGGGCGAAACGGTCGGTATGTCCGACTTCTGGATTTTGGTGTCTATCACGGTGTTTGGCGGGCTGTTCGGCTTTACCGGCATGATTTTGGGTGTGCCGATTTTCGGCGTGATTTACACATTGATCAGTGATGCGGTCAACCGCGCCTTGAAGCGGAAAAAAATGCCGGTCAACACCAAAAAATACCATTCCATTTCTACAGTGGAGGACTTGTCCGAGCCGGAGGAGCATCCGTCGGCGCCGGAACCGGTCTGCGAGGCGGAGTACGATGCCGACGAGGAAATGGAAATTGAAGATATTGAGGACGACAATAATTTGAATTTATAACGGTCGCTGCATCTCGTTGGTGGGAAGCCGTCACGGCTGACCTGCGGCGCAAGGCAGTGGCCGTTTTCGTCATTTTCTGGAAAGGGGTGTGTATTTGTTGCAAACGCTTCAGGAGTTTGGCCGCTTTTTGCGCGATAGCGAGTGGCTGGTGAATGCCTGCTGCACGGTGCTGCGGTTTGTGTTCCCGGTGCTGGCGCTGTGGATTTTGGTGCGCTGTATTTCCTCCCTGCTGCGGTTCCGCAAGGAGCCGGAAATTTGGGGCTGGCTGACCCTGCCGGACGGCACATTGCTGCCGGTGACCCATTGGGAAAATCTGATCGGTCGGGCGAATAGCTGCGATATTGTGGTGGACTACCCCACACTTTCCAAGTCACACGCCGTACTAACGCGTTACGATGATGGAAGCTGGAGCATCAGCGACATCGGCGGGCGCGGCGGCGTGGCAGTCAACGGAAAAAGTGAGTCGTTTTGCGCCATCAACTTTGGCGATGTGATTTCGCTCGGCGGTGTGGAGATGTCTTTGGAGCCTGTGACGCAGGAGGACAGAGAAGAAGGCTATTTGGAGCGCACAAAGGCCGGACGCAGGGTGCGGCCGGCGCCGACGCTGTTGCTGTTGACGCTGTTTCAGCTGCTGACAGCCTTCGAGCTGGGGCTGAATATCGACTTGCAGGGCGTTGGCACGGTGCTGCTTGACTTTGCCGCGCTGATCGCGCTGGAATGGCTGCTGTTTTTCGGCTTAAAGGCACTGCGACGCAGTGGCTATGAGATTGAAACCATGGCATTCTTCCTGATTACCATCGGTTTTGCAACAATTTCGTCCGGCAATCCGGGCTTGCTGACCAAGCAGTTGATTTGCGTGGTGATCGGGATCGTGATTTATTTGATTCTGGGCTGGCTGCTGCGCGACTTGGAACGGGCAAAGAAGTTCCGTTATGTGGCAGCAGTGGGTGGCATCGGTCTGTTGCTGGCAACGATCGTATTCGGCACGGAAATATACGGCGCAAAGAACTGGATTTTTATCGGCGGATTTTCCATTCAGCCCTCAGAGTTGGCAAAGCTATGCTTTATCTTTGTGGGCGCGTCTACGATGGATCGCATCGTGACAAAGCGGAACTTGATTTCGTTTATCGCCTATTCGGCGGTTGTTTGCCTGTTGCTGGCACTGATGAGCGACTTCGGCACGGCGCTGGTGTTTTTCACCGCATTTTTGGTGATCGCCTTTTTGCGCTCCGGCAGCTTTGCTGCGGTGTCGCTGATCGTTACGGCAACCGGTTTTGCAGGCTCCCTGCTGCTGTCCGTCAAGCCCTATATCAAGCGCCGCTTTGAGGCGTGGGGGCACGCGTGGGATTATGCCCAGACCAGCGGCTACCAGCAGGTCTGCGCCATGATGTGTATTGCCTCCGGCGGTCTGTTTGGGCTGGGATTGGGCAACGGGTGGCTGAAATATGTGGCCGCGTCCGATACGGATTTGGTATTTGCCTTTGTGAGTGAGGAATGGGGCTTGCTGGTCGCCCTGATGATGGTTGTGTGCATTGCGGCGATCGCATTTTTTGTGGTGCGCTCGGCGTCTGTGGCGCGCAGCAGCTTTTATACCATCGGCGCTTGCGCGGCGGCAACCATTTTGGTGGTGCAGACGATTCTCAACGTGTTCGGTACCGTGGATCTGCTGCCCCTGACCGGCGTTACGTTCCCGTTTGTGTCCAACGGCGGTTCCAGTATGCTTGCAAGCTGGGGGCTGCTGGCCTTTATTAAAGCGGCAGACACCCGCCAGAATGCCAGCTTTGCCGTGCGTTTGTCCAGAGAGGGGGAAGAGATCCATGAATAAAATCTCCCATCGTGCCTATTTTGCACTGATTTTGGCCTGCGTTTTGCTCCTTGGCGCCGTTGCCTTCACGGGGCGCTATTTTGCACAGGCCGACCAGTGGGTCGGACATTCCGGCAATATGCATATCTATGACAACAGTGGCAACCTGGATGTGAATTTAAGCATCCGCGACCGGGACGGCACCATGCTCTACTCCACACAGGACGGCCGAACCTTTGCCGACGACAGCGAAACCCGCAAGGCGGTTTTGCATCTGACCGGCGACCGGAACGGCAACATTCCAAGCATCCTGCTCGACGAATACGGTGGCGATTTGATTGGCTATAACAAGCTGACCGGCCTACACGGCACCGTCGCGCAGGAGGGCGATGAAATTTTAACCGTCAGCGCCGAGGTACAGCGTGCGGCGCTTTCGGCACTAGGCGACTATGCCGGCGCAGTCGGCGTCTACAATTATAAGACCGGCGAGATTTTGTGCGCCGTTTCCACACCGACCTTCGACCCGGACAATGTGCCGGAGATTGAGGGAAATCCTGCCTATGAGGGTGTGTATGTGAATCGTTTTTTGCAGTCCACCTACACGCCCGGCTCGATTTTTAAGCTGGTCACGACCGTAGCGGCTATCGAACAGCTGCCGGATTGGGACAGCCGCACGTGGACGTGCGAGGGCAGCTGCAAAATTGGCAATGACACCGTTTACTGCCACGGCTACCATGGAACGGTTACCATGGAGGAAGCGCTTGCGCATTCGTGCAATGTGGCATACGCGCAGATTGCGGCAGAGTTGGGCGAGGACGTGTTGAAGCAGTATGTTTCCCAACTCGGCATCTGTGACAGGCTGTCCTTTGACGGTTACCGCACGCGTGCCGGGAGCTTTACGCTGGAAGATTCGCCGGACTTTGACGTTGGCTGGGCGGGCATCGGTCAGCATGACGATTTGATCAATCCCTGCCAGTATATGACCTTCATGGGCGCCATTGCCAATGGCGGAGAGGCCGCAAGTCCCTATCTGGTCAAGCAGGTGACGAGCAATGACAAGACGACCTACCAAGCCAAAACAACGATGCTGGAAGAAACGATCAATGCCCGCACCGCGCGGAAGCTGCGCGACATGATGCGCAACAACGTCCAAACCATGTACGGCGCGATTACGTTGGATTTGCCGGTTTGTGCCAAGTCCGGCACAGCGGAGGTCAGCGCGGATGGAAGCGTCACCAACGCCACATTTGCCGGCTTCATTGACGATGAAGATTACCCGCTGGCCTTTGTTGTGGTGGTGGAGAACGGCGGCTCCGGCAGTGAAACCGCAGCGCCGATCGCCAACACGGTGCTTTGGGAATGTATCGATGTTTTGGACGCTGAATAAAAGGAGATACGCACATGAATTTATGGCACGATGTACCGCGCAATCATATGCAGACCCACGATTTTTGGGCGGTAATTGAGATCGAAAAGGGTTCGAAAAACAAATACGAGCTGGACAAGGAAACCGGCGCGCTGCGCCTTGACCGCATCCTCTATACCTCGACCCACTATCCCGCCAACTATGGCCTGCTGCCCCTGACCTACGCCGATGACGGCGACCCGCTGGACGTATTGGTGCTGAGCAGCGAGGGGATTCGTCCCATGAGCGTGGTGCGCTGCTACCCGATCGGCGTGATGGTCATGCACGATGGCGGCAAGCAGGACGAGAAAATTTTGGCAATCCCGTTCGGCGACCCGGCCTACAACGGCTACAGCGACATTTCCCAGCTGCCCGCGCACATTTCTGCGGAAATGCAGCATTTCTTTTCCGTCTATAAAAATTTGGAGGGAACCGACACCGAGATCGGCGAGGTCTATGGCCGGGAAAAAGCCGAGGAAATCATCCACCAATGCCTGGAGGCCTATCGAAGAAAATTTCCGGATAAGCAGTAATCTTCAGGCATTCGCCCGAACAAAATGCGCCGGCCAAAGCCGACGCAAAAAACACTTGCAATTCTGGTAGAATCGTGTATAATGAAATTAGAAAGGATGCCGTCAGCGAACGGTTCCTCCCCAGAGTTAACAGATTACTCCGTTAAGTTTGGTAGGCTTAGGACGGAGTAATCTGTTTTACTATATAATATAGTAAAGGACTACTTTTTTCTTCGGTCGTTAATATCAACAACCAGAGAAATGATTCCGCAAATGAGTGTTGCGAATAAGATCAACTCTTCAAACGTAACATACATTGCAAATCACCTCCCTTCTTGATGTAAGAGGGGAGGAACCGTCCGCCGTTTGTGACGACATCCCGGCGTTTTCACGCCATATGCATCATACCAGATTATATGACAAAAAGCAAGCGATTTTTCGCTTGCTTTTTGCTGTACGTGCTGTTCGGCAAACATACATGGTAGTTACTTTTATGTGACATAACCCCCGATGAAAAGGCAGTCTTTCATCGGGGTAGTAGGTAAATGCACAAAGTGGCTTGTATGACCGAGTTTGAAAAACGAACACGTAGCTTTGCTTCACGGATCACCGTTTCTTACAAATACCCCAATAGATATATTTTCCGGCAAACATAGCATTCGAGCAGTCACCTGATGGGGACTGCTCGAATGCTATACAATTTTAGAGATTCCACGCAACGATTAACATAGTGTATAAAACGCTCTGTGTCTTTTCACCGGCTGATGATAGAAAGCCAACGCTCATCAACCCACAATATAGTAAGTTTCCCCGTCAGAGCAAAGTAGCTCATTACCGGACTTATGGCTATAATGATTTCCTTCATCATCCAAATATCCACCATAATTCACGGCTGTTACGTAAAAACAGTCTGTGCCCCAGGGACTTTTGCTAACACAAATCTGTTGCCCCGTGCGCGTGTTACTTATCCATGCGATCACGATTGCAAGCAAAATAATGCCAAGCGTAATGATACCGTATACAGCACCGGAAACAAACGTAACAAGTGCGAGTGCTGAGAAAGTTTCACAAAAGGTGAAGGCGAGTCCGTAACCCAAGCGCCACAGTCTGATGTTGAGAAAAAGCACCAGTAGGACGCAGGCAAGACCGACAATCAAAAAAACGTAATTCGGTATCGCAGTGGGTAGAATCTTTAAATCCTGCAACAAAAAAACAATCACGGGCAAAGCCAACACAATCAGATGAAGAACGGAAACAAATCCGCGCCCATTTTGCGATGCTTTGCGTATGCAGGCGCGGAACAAAAAGAAAAGCAGAATTGTGCCACCGGCGCCCAAAACGGTAAGGCACAGAATCATTCGAAGTCGTTCTGGCATAATTTAACGCATCCTAACGTTGGTTCCGGTTCCGTTGTTCTTGGGTTGCTTTAACGCCCAAATCAGAGCCTTTACGCCGTAAATATATCCCTTGAAGTACTCAATTACCATAGAAAGAATGGGAATCGGTTTAATGAGGCCAATCATGATTTTTTTGAAGTTCAGGACACAGGACATAAGGCTAAAGGTCCAGATAAGCGGTGCGGCAGGGATGATCCAATAGGTGCTACTGAAGTCATCATCATGCTGGATCATGAATACAATAACGGTTGCGATAGTGGAAATAATAAATGAAACGAGTGCGATGATCTTGATTTGCTTTGCGGTGCGGTTGTACATCATGAAAATTTACCTCCAGTTCTCTTTTTTGAGTTTCTTATTTATAACCAAATGGTTATTACACGCGATATTATAGCAAAACTGTGGTAAGTTGTCAATACCAAATAGTTATAATTTACTGGAGGGCGAACCGTGGATAACTATTACCCACGCCTGCGGGATTTGCGGGAGGATCGTGATTTGACGCAAACTCAGGTTGCGGATTTCTTAGGCATGAAGCAACCCCAATATTGCCGTTATGAAAAGGGATTGAGAGATGTACCAACGGATGTGCTGATTCGTCTGGCTCGATATTATGGAACATCTACAGACTATATTCTAGGTTTGACCAATAATTTATCACCCTATCGATAAAGTGACGGGGTCAAACCTGTCAATGCGGTTCCGCAAATCAGAATTCGTATTAGAAAATCAATTTGCTATATAAAAATCGTGTCGGCACTTTGAATATGCCGACACGATTTGTTTTATGTTGCGTAATATTATTTTTTCAGATGTGCATCAATGGCAGCGGCGGCTTTTTTGCCGGCGCCCATGGCCAGGATGACGGTTGCGGCGCCGGTGACGGCGTCACCGCCGGCAAATACGGCCTCTCTGGTGGTCATGTTTTCTTCGTTGACGATCAAACCGCCCTTTTTGTTGGTTTCCAGACCGGGGGTGGTAGAGCGGATCAGCGGGTTGGGAGAGGTGCCAAGCGACATAATCACGGTGTCCACGTCCAGCACAAATTCGCTGCCCTCAATGGCGATCGGGCGGCGTCTGCCAGAGGCGTCCGGTTCGCCCAACTCCATGCGGATGCATTCCATGCCGATGGCACGACCGTTTTCATCGCCCAAAATCCTGGTGGGATTGCACAGCGTCTTGAAGATAATGCCCTCTTCCTTGGCGTGGTGCTGTTCCTCCAGACGGGCAGGCATTTCTGCCTCGCCGCGGCGATAGACAACATAGACATTTTCCGCGCCCAAACGCTTTGCGCAGCGGGCGGCGTCCATGGCAACGTTGCCGCCGCCGACAATGGCGACATTTTTCGACTGGATGATGGGGGTGTCGCTTTCCTCTAAGTAGGCCTTCATCAGATTGGTGCGGGTGAGGTATTCATTGGCAGAATAAACGCCCTTGAGCGATTCGCCGGGGATGTTCATAAACATCGGCAGGCCGGCACCGGAGCCGATAAACACGGCCTTAAAGCCCATTTCAAACAGCTCGTCAATCGACAGCACGCGGCCAATGACCATGTTGGTCATGACCTTGACACCCATGGCTTCGAGTTTTTTCACTTCGTTGCCGACAATTGCCTTGGGCAGACGGAATTCGGGGATACCGTAAACCAACACGCCGCCGGCGGTGTGGAGGGCTTCAAAAATGGAAACCTCGTAGCCCTTCTTTGCCAAATCGCTTGCGCAGGTCAGACCGGCAGGGCCGGAGCCGACGACCGCAACCTGAATCCCGTTGGATTCCGGCTTTTCGGGCATCGTGTTGACGTTTTCACGGTACCAGTCGGCAACAAAGCGTTCCAGACGACCGATCGCGACCGGTTCCCCCTTGACACCGCGCACGCATTTGGCTTCGCACTGCGTTTCTTGCGGGCAGACACGGCCGGACAGGGCGGGCAGCGCGTTGGTGGAGGTGATGATTTCATAGGCGCCCATAAAATCTTCCTCGGCGACCTTTTGAATAAATTCCGGGATGCGGACATTGACAGGGCAGCCCTGCACGCACATGGGCTTTTTGCAGTTCAGGCAGCGCTTGGCTTCATTGACCGCCATTTCTGCGGTGTAGCCGGTGCATACCTCTAAAAAGTTGTGGTTTCTGACATCGGGAGCCTGTTCCGGCATCGGGGTTTTTGTCATTTGCATATTAGCCATTGTATGTTCCCCCTTATCGAATCAGTTCTTTGCCCATTTTTTCAATGCGGCAAATGTGGGTTTTGGCGGTTTCCTGTTCACGCTCACGGTATACGCCGTTGCGGTTCATCAGCTCGGCATAGTCCACCTGATGGCCGTCAAATTCGGGGCCATCCACGCAGGCAAACTTGACCTCGCCGCCGACCGTCACGCGGCAACCGCCGCACATACCGGTGCCATCCACCATGATGGGGTTGAGTGATACCATAGTCTTTACGCCGAATGGCTCGGTGGTCTTGGAAACGAACTTCATCATCGGAATGGGGCCGATGGCCAGAACCTCGTCATACTGCACGCCGGATTCCAGCAGCTCCTGGAGTTTTACGGTGACAAAGCCATGCTCGCCGTAGGAGCCGTCGTCGGTCATCAGGTAAAGATGATCGCTGGCTGCACGGAATTCATCCTCGAGAATCACAATATCCTTGTTGCGGAAGCCGACAATGACGTCCACCTCTGCGCCTGCATCTTTAAATGCCTTGGCAGACGGATAGGCAATGGCGCAGCCGACGCCGCCGCCAATCACGCACACGCGCTTGATGCCCTCTGTATGGGTCGGCTTACCGAGCGGGCCGACAAAATCGCGGATGGAATCGCCCTCATTCAGAGCGCCCAGCATTTCAGTAGAAAGTCCAACCTTCTGGAAAATAATGGTAACGGTGCCCTTTTCGCGGTCATAACCGGCGATGGTCAACGGAACACGTTCGGACTTTTCATCCACACGGAAAATAATGAACTGACCGGCCAACGCTTTCTTTGCGACAAAAGGCGCTTCGATTTCCATCAGGGTCACGTTAGCGTTCAATTCTTTCTTGCGAACAATTTGAAACATTCTTTGACTTCCCTTCGTTCCATGCGGACAACTGTCCGCGTACTTCAAAAGTATTATACATTGTTTTTACCGGCTTGTAAAGCGGTTCAAAAACAGATTTCTACAAGAATTTTGCAATTTCGATGGTCTGTGTGTGCCGAACCTGCGGCCAGGAGAAAACGGATGCCAATTCTTTGGCGGAAATTGGCTGATTTTTGGCAAGAAGCCCGGCGGAAAATGCCAGTGTGCCGATGATTTGCTCCGGCGTATAGCGCCTTTGCAATGCGCCCATGTCCAAATCTCCATCGCGCTTGGACAGCCGCCTGCCATCGGGCGCAACCAGCAGCGGGACATGGTAAAATTTTGGCGGGGCGAATCCGAACAGCTTGTACAGGTACAGCTGTCGCGGCGTGGAGGAAAGCAAATCATTCCCGCGCACGACCTCCGTCACGCCCATCAGCGCGTCATCCGTGACAACGGCCAGCTGATAGGCATATACACCGTCGGAACGGCGAATGATAAAATCGCCGCATTCGCGGGCAAGATTTTGCGAGAAATCGCCCTGTAAACCATCAAAAAATGCAATATCTTCCTCCGGCACCTTTAAGCGCCACGCAGGCTTGCGCGTTTGCTGCGCAACTTGTTCGGGTGTCAGGGAGCGGCAATGCCCGGAGTACAGCACTGTGCCGTCACCGGCATGGGGCGCGGAGGCGGCGTGCAGCTCATTGCGCGTGCAAAAGCAGGGATACACCAGCCCCATTTGCTGCAAACGGTCAAATTGGCGGACGTAGACGGCGCTGCGTTCGCTCTGCCACTGTGTTTCCAAATCCCAATCCAATCCAAGCCAACGCAGGTCGGCCTTGAGCGTTTGGGCATATTCCGGGCGGCAGCGCTGCGGATCCAAATCTTCAATTCGCAAAAACATCGTTCCGTTTTGCGCGCGCACGGAAAGCCACGCCAGCAGCGCGGAAAATACGTTGCCCAAATGCATTCGCCCGGAGGGACTGGGCGCAAATCTTCCCACCATTCTACCGCCTCCCGCGCCCATTATATCACCGCTTGCCATTGCTGTCAAATTGTGATATGATGGAAAAAACAACAGGGAGAGAACGCCGATGAAACAGAAAATTGCACTGATCACAGGAGGCACCTCCGGAATCGGATTGGCAACGGCGCAGGCCTTGCGGCAAAAGGGCTACCGTGTGTATGAATGCAGCCGCCGCGCAGACGGCTCGGATGCCGCGATCCATCTGCAAGCGGATGTAACAAAGCAGGAACAGGTCGACCACGCAGTCGCGCAGATCCTTGCACAGGAGGGGCAGATCGATGTGGTCATTAACAACGCAGGCTTTGGCATTTCCGGCGCAATGGAGTTTACGCCGGTATCCGAAGCGGAGCGGCAGTTTGATGTCATGCTGTTTGGCATGATGCGCGTAAATCACGCGGTGCTGCCTGCGATGCGGCAAGCGGGGCACGGACGCATTGTCAATATTAGCTCCGTTGCTGCCGTTGCGCCGATTCCGTTCCAAGCCTGCTATTCGGCGGCAAAGGCTGCCATCAACGCCTACACAATGGCGCTTGCCAACGAGGTGCGGCCGTTTGGGATTCAGGTTTGCTGCGTCCAGCCCGGCGATATTGCGACCGGCTTCACGGCTGCGCGGGAAAAGAACCAACTGGGGGACGAGGTGTACCACGGCAGGATTAGCCGCTCGGTCGCAAAGATGGAGCATGACGAGCAGACCGGTATGTCCGCGCAGACCGCAGGGCAGTATATTGCCCATGTCGCGACCCGCAAGCGCGTCAAGCCGATCTCAACCATCGGATTTTCCTACCGCTGCGCCTGCTTGCTGATTCGGCTGCTCCCGGCATCTGCCAGCAATTGGCTGGTTGGACGGCTCTATGGCAGGTGAGTTCTGAATGCAGTATCCACGCCGCGAAAGATACGCAAAAAACGCACGCGCCAGATGCCACAGGCATTTGACGCGTGCGATGATACGCCTTATTTAAAGAAGCGGTTCCAATAGCCGAGGACGAAAATGATCAGAATGATAACGGGCAGAATGCGCGCAATATAGAAGCGGACGCGGTTGGGGAATTTGATGCCGTCACCGGTGTTTGCTTCATTGCGGAAATTCTTCCAGCCCCAGCCGCGCTTGGATACGCAGAATGCCAGATATACCAGAGAACCGAGCGGCAGCAGATTGTCACTGATCAGGAAGTCCTCAAAGTCCATGATGCTCAAGCCCAGAATGTGGAAGTTAGACCAGTAATTGAACCCAAGGATGCACGGCATCGACAGAAGAAGGATCAAAACAAAATTGACCAGAACGGCCTTTGTACGGCTCCAATACCACTTGTCCATGGCGAAAGCGATAATGTTTTCAAACACTGCAATGACCGTGGACAAAGCCGCAAAGGTCATGAACACAAAGAACAGCGCACCCCAGACGCGACCGCCGCCGGGCATGGCGTTGAACACATTGGGCAGTGTCACAAAGATCAGGGAGGGACCCTGACCTGCGTCTACGTTGAACGCAAAGCAGGCGGGGAAAATAATCAGGCCGGCCATCAGCGCAACCAGCGTATCGAGCAGACCAATTCGGAGCGCTTCGCCTGTCAACCGGTGTTCCTTGCCGATGTAGCTGCCGAAAATCGCCAGCGCACCGATGCCGATAGACAGGGTAAAGAAGGCTTGCCCCATTGCGGCGTAAATTGCCTCGCCCAAAATTACATTGCCCTCTGCATCGTACATCAGGTTGTGGAAATTCGGCTTGAGATAAAACTCCAGACCTGCCGATGCGCCGTCCAGCGTGACGGCACGAACCACCAGAACGACCAGCATCGCCAGCAGGCACAGCATCATAATTTTGTTGATTCGTTCCACGCCGTTTTTCAGACCACGCACGCAAACCAGCATACCGATAGCCACGATCAGGAACATAAACAGTGCCATCAGCCACGGCTGTCCCATCAGGTTGTCAAACTGTGCGCCGACACCTGCGGCATCCAGCCCGACGAAGTCGCCTTTTGCTGTTTTAAAGCAGTAAAGAAGCAGCCAGCCGGCAATGGCGGTGTAGAACATCATCAGCAGGTAGTTGCCGGCGATGCCGAACCAGCTGTAGATGTGCCATTTGGTGCCTTTTGGCTCCAAAGCGTTGAAGGATTGCGCAATACTCTTTTTACTGGCACGGCCGACGGAAAATTCCATCACCATAATCGGCAATCCCATAATGACCAAAAACAGCAGGTACACCAGCACAAATGCCGCCCCGCCGTATTTGCCCACGATGTAGGGGAACCGCCAGACGTTTCCCAGCCCAATGGCGCAGCCTGCGGAAATCAGCAGGAAGCCCAAACGGGTGGAAAATTTCTCTCTTTCTTTCATCCTTTTCTCCTCTCACCTGCCGAATGGCAGGATTTAATTTCGTACTTTATAGTATAACAGAGATTTCGCCGCAGGTCAATTTAAATATGGAATCTTTCACAGAAAAGCGCAAAACGGTTTGTTACAGGGCATAAATGACCGGCTGTTTCGGACGCATGGCGTCCTGCGACAGCCGGAACGGTCATTCATCAAGAAAATGCGCACGGTTTTGGCGCAGATTTTCACGGATAAAGCGGAAGGTTTCCTTTTCGCCCCGGTCGCGGAGCATGGTTAGAAGCAGCAGCAGCTTGCGGCGCGTTTCGGGGTGGAGCAGGGTGGTTTCGTGGGCGTGCGCAAAGTATTCCAGCGCCGCGCCGTCGTGATAGGCCTTGCCCAGATAGGTTTTGCTGGCGGCAATGCGATCCATCACCATCTCTACAAGGTAGACCGTGGGCATGGCGACGGCCTGATAGGTGTGGGTTTGCAGATTTAAATCTGTCCAGTATTCATAGTGATGCCGGTTTCGTCCCTTGTGATGCATCCACGCTTTGGAATAGCCGTTCGACTCGCGCTCGGCGGCATTGGGGCTGCGGGTACCCTGGTAGAATTTGGCGCCTGCCCAAAATTCCGTGGGACTGTATTTTGACAAATCGTGCGTCAGCCCGCGCCAGTAAAGCCCGACTTGAAAGCAGTGCTTGCACACGATCAGGCGGTGTTTTGTGATGGTTTTAAAATGTTTCCAGGGATGCATGACAAGGTTTCCTTTCTCTTTGGAATGGGTCAGCCGTTCTGCAATGCCAGTTGTAATTTTTTCAGCGCTTTTTTCTCAATGCGGCTGACATAGCTGCGGCTGATGTTGCAAATGTCGGCGACCTCACGTTGGGTACACGGCTGCCGACCGTTCAGACCATAGCGAAGAATGATGATTTTGCGCTCCCGCGCGCTCAGGCAGGTTTGCAGCAATTGCCGCAGCTGCCCGTGCGTTTCCTGGTCGGAGAACTGCTCAAACAGATCCTCGTCGGAGCACAGCACATCCATCAGCGACAGCGCATTGCCGTCCTTCCCGGTTTCGATGCAGTCCGACAAGGACACATCCGACGCACTTTTCCGCTGACTGCGGAAGTGCATCAAAATTTCGTTTTCCACACACCGCGCAGCATAAGTCGCCAGCCGCGCGCCCTTGGAAGAATCGAAGGTAGAGATCCCCTTGATCAGCCCAATGGTGCCAATGGAAATCAAATCCTCTTGGTCTGCGGATATAGTATAGTACTTTTTCATGATGTGCGCAACCAGTCTGAGGTTTCTTTCGATTAAAATATTTCTCGCTTCCAAATCGCCTGCGGCGCTCAGAGCCAGATAGTGCTGTTCCTCCTCGGCGCTCAATGGTTTTGGGAAGGAGCCGCCGGACAGGCGCAGGGAATACAGGATGCTGCCCAGCATCAGCCAGACCGTTGCCGTCAGCACGGTTATCACCTCCAAAAGCAATATATTCTGTGCGGCTCGTCCAAAATTCCGCCTGTTTTGCGGCGGTTTTTGCGGCAATTGCGCAAAAAATCACATTTTTTCGACTTGAGCAGCATAAAATGTTTGATTTTGGGGCAGGTATGTGATATGATTTAAAATATATCTTACGAAGGGAGTAATGCGGTATTAAACTTTTTGGAAATAAAAGATCCACACCTCCTCGCGAACACCGTTCAGTGGCCGCCCCGGTGAGTAACACGCCGGAGATGGAATATAATATTGCGGATATTTTGGCTGAACTGGCCGAGAACGATGCAAAGACGGCAGCACAGAGCCAACCGGAACCCATACCGGAAGCGACACGGCGCAATGATGTCCCGAAAGATGAACCGGTCGAAGTTGCGGAAGATGAGAACGACATTCCGGCGGCTGTAAAGCGGCAGCCGCAGGCGGCGCGTGAGTCGGCAGCGGATGCACCCCGACCGGCGCCCAAGCAGGCACGGCCAAAGGCTGCGCCGGTCGAACCGGCAAATCTGTCGGAACCGGAGCCTACCCGTCGCGGGAAAAAGAAGAAGCGCAGCGGGCTGATGGTTGCCCTGCGGATTTTGGTTGTTGTATGGGCGTTTGAAATGCTCTATTTTATTGTGGCGGTTTCCGACATTCCGTTCATTAAAAAGTGGCGCACGATTTATATCCAGACCGCCATGGAAACGATGAGCCACCACTGGCTTGCCGACTATTTCTTCCCCAAGACGATCGTCGATCCCATCCGCAAGGGCATGTCCTCGGTGCAGAACAAGCAGACCGGCATTACCAGCAACATAGATGACGACAAACCCACCACCGCCACCTCCAACCCGCAGGAGCCGCCGAAGGAGCTGACCGATGAAGAAGCCTTCTACGAGCTGTTCTGGGAGATCGACCAGGTGACCATGGATGATTATATCAAGAAGCACGCGGATGTTTTGGAAAACGGCTGGGACAACATTTATATTAATGAAGCCGGCCTGGACGATTCCGGCACTTCGATCTACACCAAGTTCGGCGAACAGGTGTTGGCAGTTGACGCGAAGAATCAGATTTTGCTGATTCGTGTCGAGGGCGGTGGCTATCGCGGCGTGTTGGCTGTGGCGAAGGACGCCGAGCGACTGACGCTGTGTCCGTCTGCGAATATTGGGTATGCCGGACAGTATGTTGGTGATATCGCCGCAAACAACAACGGCATTCTCGGCATGAACGGCAGCGGCTTTATCGACCCCAACGGCAATGGCGACGGCGGTGAGATCGCGGGCTATGCAATGTGTGACGGCACGGAATATGGCACGCATTATGCTTGGGGCTACAAGCGCATTGAGTTGCACGAGAACAACAAGTTCTATATCACGGACGCGCAAGACGCGACCAACGCCGGCACAACGGATGCCGTGGAATTTACGCCGGCGCTGATCGTGGACGGCACGACCCTGGTTGACGAAACGGACTTCTGGAACGGCATCAACCCGCGTGCCTGCATTGGTCAGTCGAAGGACGGCGAAATTTTGATGCTGGTGATCGAGGGACGTTCGGTGCTCAACGGCATCGTCGGTACCGGTGTAGTGGAATGTGCAAGGATCCTCGCCCTCCACAACGCCGAGCAGGCCATCAACCTTGACGGCGGCTCCAGTGCGATCATGTGGTATGACGGTGAGTATGTCAACAAATGCTCCAACGGCTATCTGGCCGGCCGCCCGTTGCCCAACGCATGGATTTACACGGAAAGCGAATCATAAATCAACAGCGGCAGGAATGTTTTTCGGAACATTCCTGCTACTTTTTTGCCTGTCACACGGAAAAGGAAATGATTTCCCAAGAGAATTTTGGGCGGTTTGTCTATTGACTTTTTTGCTGCAATGTGGTAATCTTTTTCTATAACTATATCTACAGTTAAGAGTGCACCAATAACTGTAACATTTGGTTGCTGACTAATATATTTTATATGTAAGCTAACACTATTTTGGAGGCGAAGGCGAAAAATGACGGACAAAGAACTGCGACGGCTGCGGCGGGATGAGCTGTTGGAGCTGCTGATTGAGCAGACCAAGCGCGCAGATGCGCTGCAAGTGCAGTTGGATGATGCGCAAGCGCAGTTATCCAGCCGTCGGATTGCCATTGAAAATGCCGGTTCTCTGGCCGAAGCGGCCTTGCGGCTAAGCGGAGTTTTCCAGTCGGCCGAGCAGGCGGCAAAGCTGTATTTGGACAACATCAGCGGCGAGGCGGACGGACCCGAAGAACCGCAAACGCCGCAAGAAGACACCCAGCCCGAACCTGCCGCGTTAGAGGAAGAAACCAAACGCAATTGCGCCGCGCTGGAAGAAGAAACGAAAGCCCGCTGTGCAGAATTGGAGGAAAAAACCACAAACGACTGCGCCGCGCTGGAAGAAGAAACCAAGAGCCGCTGCACGGCGATGGAGGACGAAGCCAAAAACAATTGCGCAACGCTGGAGGAGGAAGCCAAGCGCCGGTGCGAAGCAATGCAGGCGGAAACCCAAACCGGCTGTACCGCACGCGAGGAAAAATCCAAAGCCCATTGCGCAGCCATGGAAGCGGCCTCCAAAAAGCGCTGTCAGACGCAGGAGGCGACCAGCAAGGCACGCTGCACCGCACTGGAGGAAGAAACCAGAAGCCGTTGTGCAGCGCTCGAGGACGAAACCAAAGCCCGCTGTGCGGACATGGAAGCGCAGACGGATGCCCGCTGTGAGCAAAAGATTTTCCACGCGCAGGAGGAATCCAACGCCTATTGGCAGGGGCTGTACACGCGGCTTGAGGAGTTTTACGAAACGCACAAGGGAATGCGGCAGATGTTAGAAGGACAGACGCCGCCGGGTGCAGCGCCATGAAGAAACGAAAGATCACGGTGGAAGACCTCAACGCGGAACAGTTGGAAAAGGAACTGCGACGGACGCGTTACCGGCACAGGTTTTTGCTTACGTTGAAAAGCACGATGTTTTCGCTGGTGATTGTGGCTGCGGTTGCGGTTTTGATTGCGACATTGGCGATGCCGGTGTTGCGGATTTACGGCAACTCGATGGAGCCGAACTTAAAAGAAGGGCAAATGGTTGCCGCAGTGAAGACCAGCAATATTACCAGCGGTGATTTGGTCGCCTTTTACTTTGGAAACAAGCTGCTGGTGAAGCGCTGTATTGCCGGGCCGGGCGACTGGATCAACATTGACGATGACGGCACGGTTTATGTCAATGATAAAAGGCTCGATGAGCCGTATGTCAGCGAGAAATCGCTGGGGCAGTGCGATTTGAATTTTCCGTACCAAGTGCCGGAATCGCACTATTTTCTGATGGGCGACCATCGCAGCACATCGGTTGACAGCCGTAGCTCGGTGGTTGGCAGCATCGCAGAGGAGCAGATCGTTGGACGCATTGTGTTCCGGGTCTGGCCGCTGTCGGAATTTGGAATGTTAACAAATGAATCTTGATGGAAACTATAGAAGAGGTGAAATCGCATGAATAAGGAAGGAACGAAGCGCAGACTTTGGCATCGGATTGTGGCAATTCTACAGTGTGTAGTCTTGCTTGTCACGATTTATGCAATGGTGTTACCTGCGCTGACGATGGAGCGAGTCCTCTCTTGTGGACAAGAGGAGCATATGCACGACAACGCGTGCTATGAGAAGGTGCTCACCTGCCCGCTGGAGGAAGGGCATACGCATACGGATGCGTGTTATGCGCAGGTAAACGCACTCGCGTGCGGCACATCGGT
>CAMDZY010000006.1 GCA_945910975.1 uncultured Clostridia bacterium
GGAGATCACGCCGCCGCTGACCGCCGGGTAGAACGACCAAAACAGCGAGGCATCGGGCAAAAATGTGATGTTGAGCAAAAATTCCAGCAAAATACAAAATGCGCCCAATGCCATGACGGTGCCGCCAATCACAAACAGCCGGCCGCGCTTGAGGTAGTACATGAGCGCAGTGGCAGCGGAAAGAATCACGCCGATCCCGCCTGCGACCGGGAACGCAAAGGACAAAAACCAGTGGCCGCCGGTCGCGCAATTGATATACAGCAAGAACAAAATCGTTGCGGCAAAATCGATCGGCACAAAAATCACGGGGTTCGGCTTTGGAAACCAGCGGGGCAGGAAAAAAATCACGTAAAAAAGCATTACGCCGGCAATCACATAATCCGACCAAATCAGCCGTCCATTGACGCCCCAGTCCGTCCAAAGGCAGACCGCCAGTGCCAACACAAACAACATACTCAGCACAAACATCCAGCCCACGCGGCTGGCCGTGGCCTTGTGCGCGCCCTCCGTTGGGTAGAGCGGTTTGCCCTCCGGCTGCGGCAGATCCGGATGAAACACGACCGTGCCACACAACGGACACGCCTTTTCACTGTCCGCCAGCTCTACGCCGCATTTGATACAATACATTGCAATTCCTCCCCTCAGCGCTGATTGCTTGCCACTTTTACCGGGATGCCCTGCCGTTGCAGTTCCTTGTAAAAGTGCATTTCCAAATCGGCTTGTTGAATATTTCGGATAAAATTGACGTATACCGTTCCGTTATATGTCAAAACGCCGCAATTGTGCGGTGCCTTCGCCTGTGGGCCAATGATGAAATCCATCCGCTGCACATACGGCTGCATGGTCTGCGGTAGCGTCACCACGCCCAAATTCGACAGGCTCAGACAGGATTTGCGTTCGCCCACCGTGTCGAACACCGCGCGCATGACCAAATTTTTCACAAACAGCGGCGTGATTTGCAGCAGGAAATTTCGTTCGTCGTTGACATTGGTGGCGATTTTTGCCTGCATCAGGTGCGGGTCGGTTTCCAGCCGCATTTTGTGGTGGATCACGGTGCAAAGCTGTTCAAAGCTGTAATCGCCCAAGCGTGTATCGATTTCCGGCGTCACATAAAGTGCAAAATTCCGCAGCGTTTGACTGGGCAGCAGCTTGCGCAGGTTCACCGGCATCAGCACCTTTACCGGCTTGCGACGGCGGCGGTTGGGCACCTTTTCGGCCTGTAGGCGAATGATGGCCATTGTCATCACGGCACACAAAAACTCCGTCACGCTGATGCCATAGCCGTGTGCCTTGTCGATCATGGCCTGCGCCGGAAGCTCCATCGACGTCAGGTGAAGAAAGCCGTCCGGCTCCGGTGTGCCGGACAGGTGGTAGGCCGTGCTTTCCTTTCGGCTGGCCGCGACCGCGCCGGAATATCGCAAAAAGCTGTCCTCCAACTCCTCCTCACGCGGGCTTTCCAAGCGGGAAAGAACGCCGTCCGTGGGGGAAATTAAAATGTTATATTTCTGTTCGAGGTACTCGGCCACCAGACTTTTCAGAAAAATCAGTGCGCCGGTGCCGTCCGTCAGCGCGTGGAACAGCTCCACGGCGATCCTGTTTTCATACGCGATCACGCGGAACGCACAGGTCTTCAGCTTCCGGAACGGAACGTGTACCAGCGGGTACGCATCTTCGCGCTCGATCTCCGGCGCTTTGGAGATCTGTTCAAGGTAATACCAGAACAGTCCGCGCCGCAGGCGCACACCGATGGAGGGAAATCGCCGAACGGTGACGTCTAACGCCGATTGCAAAACCTGCACATCCACGCCCTCTTGCAGGGTAGCGGAAACGCGAAAGAAATTGTTCCACTTGCGGCGCGCGGCGGCGGGATAAATTTTGGCGGCATTGTCCAGCCGCAGCCAGCGCAGCTTATGCTGCAAGCTGAGCGTTTTATCCAAGTGGCTGTTGATCGCGTCAAAATCCGACCGATTCTCGCGCAGATGGAACAGCACATACGCGTGCCAGCGTTCCGGCGCGACGATGAGCTTGCTTTTGCAGCCAGCCTTGCGCAGTGCGTCGTGCAGCCGGCGGGCATCGTCCAGCAAAATTTCATCGCCACCGGCAAACAGCAACGACGGCGGCATTCCGTCAAGCTCGCCGAACAGCGGCGAAACCAAAGGGTTTTCGCGGTCGGTGGTATAGCAGTCGGCGTAAAAATCCAGCAGCTCCTTGCTGAGCGTGGGGTCTACCTCGCGATTGCTCGCAAAGGTGGCGCCGGAGTTGGTCAAGTCCGTCCAGGGAGAAATGCCGATAATCGAATCCGGCATCGGCAGCTCCAGCTCGCGCAGCTTTAGACACAGCGCATAGCAAAGCCCGCCGCCGGCTGATTCGCCGCACAGCGCAATGCGGCGATAACCCTTCTGCCGCAAAAACCGGTAGGCCTCCAGCGCGTCATCCAGCGCCGCCGGGAACGGATGCTCCGGTGCAAGACGGTAGGCCGCGCAAAAAACACGCACCCCGCAGCTGTCGGCCAGCGTCGCGCCGAAGCCCTTGGCATAGTCCAAATTGCCGCAGGTATATCCGCCGCCGTGCAGGTATAAAATCACGCCCTCCCGGCGCTCATCCTTGGGCAGGATCCATGCCCCGGCAAACTGCTGAAATTGATGCGCCTGAATCAAAACATCCCGCCGGTGAATCAGCGCCATCAGGCGTCCAAGCTGATCTTGCCCCTTTCGGGTGGTTTCCAGCGTAAAATTGGCAGAAACGGGTTTGAGAAAATTCAGCTGCGCACGCATCCGCTTTGCCGAAAGTTCCATACAACCACCTCCTGTTTCAATGCTCCTATTATAACGTAAATAGCTGACAGCGTCAACAAAAACCTGCGGCATTTGCCGCAGGCCGGGCTGTCGAAAAACTTCGTTTTTCGACAGAGTTCTTCCTCGCGAAAAAGCCCTGCCGGTGGAACCGGTTGCTTTTGATGCTTTCTATGCAGGACAACCCCTCCACGGCATGGGTATCTGCGCAAATTCCTGCTATTTTGGCGGCTCGGTCAGGCAGAAGGGCAGCTCCAAATCGTTGGCCTCCAAAAGCGCCTTGTCGCGCAGGATTTCCTTGGCTTTGCCGTCTGCGACGACCTGTCCGTGGCTGAGCAAAATTACGCGGTCGCAGGTTTCCAGCACCAAATCCAAATCGTGCGAGGCAATCAGCTTGGTCACGTGCATCGCATTGAGCGTGTGAATCAGGCGGCGGCGGTTTTTGGGGTCGAGCGCAGTGGACGGTTCGTCCATCAGCATGGCCTTCGGCTCCATGGTCAAAATGGTTGCAATCGCCGCCAGTCGCTTTTCGCCGCCGGAAAGGCTGTGGTTGTGGCGGTGCTTCAGGTGGGAAATGCCGAGCTGCTGCAAAACTGCATCCGCCCTTTCCTCCGCCTGTGCGCGCGGAACGCCATAGTTGATGGGGCCAAAAATCATGTCCTCCAACACCGTCGGCATGAACAGTTGATTGTCGGAATCCTGCAAAACATAGCCCAATGCCTGTCGGACAGTGGGCAAATTTTTGGGCTGGACAACGACGCCATCCACAGTGATCGTTCCGTCGCAGGTCAAAAGACCCAAGGCCGTCTTCATCAGGGTCGATTTTCCCGCGCCGTTGGCGCCGATCAACCCTACGCGTTCGCCCGCATCAACAAAAAAGCTGACATCCTGCAAAACTGGCGCGTCCCGGTAGGAAAAGCTGACGTGTTCAAATTGAAGCATACCCATCACCTCATGCAAAAAGTGTTCCCAGCAGCGCCGGAAGGTTCACCAGTCGCGCAAGCGCGAACAATGCGGCCCATCCCAACGCATACAGCCACGAATAGCGCGCGCCCTTTTCCCCTGCTGCGTAATAAAACTCGCCATGGAAACCGCGCAGCTCCATGCTCTCATACAGCGCGGTCGCTCTGTCCATGCTCCGCAACAAAAGCTGCCCCAAAAACGAGCCCCAAGCGGAAATGTGGATGCCCTTTTGCC
This sequence comes from uncultured Clostridia bacterium, assembly GCA_945910975.1. Classification (GTDB taxonomy): domain Bacteria; phylum Bacillota; class Clostridia; order Oscillospirales; family Oscillospiraceae; genus JAKSPM01. The sequence continues at coordinate 3,990 of CAMDZY010000006.1, forward strand.
CCGGTGCGCGAAGATGGTAGGCCTGTGTCATGACGGAAACCTCCTCCAGCAGAACGGAAACATACCGGAACGTCAAAAGCAGCAAGGAGGTCAAGATTTTGGGGCAATGGATGCGGCGCAGAACGGCGCAAATCGACTCGATAGATGTAGTTGCAATCAGCAAAAACGACGCCATCAGGCAAAAAACGCCCTTCATCATCAGCGTCAGCATGGATATCACGCCGCCGCTGACGCCCACGCCGCCAATTGTCAGAATAATTTGCTTGTCAAAAAACGGATTCAGCAACCCCACTGCGCACACCAGTGGCATCACCACCCGCAGCTTGTAAAAACAGGTTCGCACCGGGATCAGCGCGAATTGATAGCCGATGACGGGGTAGAGCACCATCACAAACAGGCCGAAAATATCGTATTTAGAAAAGGAAACAACGGTCACGATATACAAAATCGTCACCAGCAGCTTGCTGCCTGCGCCAATGCGGTGGATCAGTGACGATTTTGCCGCCAGCTCATCCATAGCCTGCAATTCCTGACACGCGCGTTCCGCCTGATTCATGATGATCCCTCCTTTACATGACGACGGCGGTAAATTCCATTTTGGAATTTACCGCAGCGTAATATTGAAATTCGTTTCTTACTTTGCCTTTTTCTTGCGATAGATGCCGCCGACCGTGCAAACCGCACCGGCCACCACAGCAACCATCAACGCACCGACCAGGCCGGAAACCGTGGTTCCCGCCGGGTTTTCCTCGTCGCCGGAGAACGCATAGTCGGGCAGGAAGGCTGTTTTTTCCTGAATGGATGCCGCCGCATCGGCCGCACCGCTGCTCTTGCCGTAATTTTCCTCGTCCAGACCCATGTTGGCATTGTAGCCTGCATCCTCATTGCCGAACAGCGCCCATTCCAGACCATCGGGATTGCCGCTGGCCAGCAAAGACAGGCCGCCGCCGATGATGGCTGCCACCACAGCCAGAATAACGACCGTGGTTTTCAGCGAGTACTTGCCCTTTTCGGCATTGGCCTCGCGCACCAGCTCCGGCCGTGCTTCATAGACAAACAGCAAAACTGCGCCGGTGATCAAGCCTTCCACCAGACCGATTGCCAGATGGATCGGCTGCATCAGGCCGACAAATGCGCCAAAGGGCAGGTCGGAGATGCCGGACAGGGAGGTTTCCAGCACGACGGAGAATGCGCCCAGCTGAAGCGTCAGCACGCAGCCGACAATGGAGGACACAATAATTCTCACGCGGGCGCCACCCTTGGAAGTACCACCCAAACGGCTGTGCATAATGGGGCGATAAATCAGGAAATAGCCCACGAAGCAGCCATAAAATGCCATGTTCCAAATATTTGCGCCAAGTGCCATCAAGCCGCCGTCCGCGAAGAACAGGCACTGGATGGCAAGCACGACGATCATCGACAAAAAGCCCGCAAACGGCCCCAACAGCGCCGACAGCATCATGCCGCCGCACAGGTGCCCGGACGAGCCGGTGCCGGGAATGGTATAGTTGATCATCTGACCGGCAAACACCAGCGCCGCCATGACTGCCATAACGGGCAGGCGCTTGGAGATCGGCTGTTTTTGCAATTTCTCTTCTTTTCTCAGCTTGACGATGCTAACAGTCGCCACTGCTGCGGATACCACATACATAGTCGCCGCTACGCCGGGTGCAAGCAGCGCATCTGCCATATGCATAAAAAATCCCTCTTTCTTATGTGGAATACGGATGCCGTACATCGACCGCTCCTAGTGTCCCCATTATATCCGCCGCAATTCCCATCCGCAAGCCCCCTAGGGGGTTGTTTTTTTGAAAAAGGGTTCTTTTTTTCATGCCCAAACCATAAACTGCCGGTATAAGGGGGTAGCAATATGCACACAAGACATTCCTTTCAGCGTCTGAACCGGTGGATTTTGGTCGGTGCGGTGCTGCTGCGGCTCATCACGGAGCCGGGCATTTTTACACCCGGTCTGCGCGCGCTGCATAAGCTGCGCGAAAACGCCACATTTGCGCGTGCCATGCTGTATTTGGAGTTCGGCTGCGGCAGCGATTATCCCACCGCAGCCCCGGAACCGGGTCAACTCACGGTAAAACGTCCCGCCGAACCACAGCCGGAGGCAGTCGCCGTTCTTGCACCCGTCAAACCTGCGCAGCCGCTCGTTTTTACGGCGCGCGACGCTGAGAGCCTTCACATTGCCGGCTCTTGTTCCTACACCGTGGACAAGTCGGAGCTGCTGAATCGGCCGCTTGCCGGGGATTTTTCCGGTTCGGGGCCGAAAATTCTGATTGTCCACACGCACGCCAGCGAAGCCTACGCAGACAGCGGTGCCGAGGATTTCCACACCGACGACACCGATTACAATGTGGTACGCGTGGGGACAGAGATTGCACAGGTGTTTGAGGAAAACGACATTGAAGTGCTGCATGACACGTCCATCAACGACGCCGCCGGCTACAATGACGCCTACTCGCGCATGGCCGATACCATCGCCGGATATTTGGAGCAATATCCGTCCATTCAAATGGTGCTGGACGTTCACCGCGATGCCTACGAAGCGCCGGACGGCTCCGCCGGCGGCAATGTTGTGACGGTAGACGGCGAAGAAAGCGCGCAGGTCATGCTGGTAATGGGCACCGATGAGGGCGGGCAGTATCATCCCAACTGGCAGGACAACCTCTCCTGCGCACTCAAAACGCAGGCCGTACTTCAGCGTGATTACCCCGAACTCTGCCGTGACCTGATTTTGCGCTGCTCCCGCTACAATCAAAACCAAACGCCCTGCTCGATGCTGGTAGAGGTCGGTGCCAGCGGCAACACGCTCCCGCAGGCACTGACCGCCGCAAGGTACTTTGCCGCTGCCGTCTGCAAGGTCATCCAAAACGAAAGCAGCGAGCAATAGCGCCGATGCCGCAAAAAACCGTGCCGGGAATCGGATCTGTTCCCGGCACGGTTTTGTTATGAATTAGAATGAAACGGAATCCTCTTGCTTTTTCTTTGCACCGAATATTTTTCTGCAAACGATAAGCAGAATCCCAAGGACAAATATTGCACCGCCGATCACCAACACGCGCAGGGCCAGCGGCATTACAAGCAGCTGTGCGATGCCGATTTTGGTGAGCATAAGAACCAGGCATCCGGCGCCGGCAGCCAAGAGCAGCAAGCCGCCCGTCAGCAGGCTCGTCACGCCCGAAAATGTAAAGGCGTGTCTGAGCGTTTTCCTGTTTACGAGGAAGACGATCACCAAAAGCAGTACGCTAAAAACGCAAAGCCCAAGCAGCACATACCACGACAGCTCTGTCTTCACCCGTGCAATGTCGATCCCGGTCTGACGCTCGATCCAGCGCCACGTGATCTTCTGCGTGCCAAGAGAATCAAATGCGCTCTTAACATCCTCCGCGCCCAGGCTTGTCCCGCTATTCTCCACTTGGTTGCGCTCAACGTTTGTGACGGAATTGGGGTCTTTCGTGTTTTTCCCGTAAGTAAACGAGTATCCTGAAATGTCGTAGATTTCCGATTGGTTCTCTTCAAAGAAAGCGATCACGCCGTCTTGCGTCAGCGGGTGCTGTCTTCCGTCGGAAAGCAGATAGCTTGTGTAGCCGGTTATGGTTTGCGTGAGAAAATCTCTTGTAAATTGTGCGTTCAGCACTTTTTCCAAGTCGTCCGCCGTAATTCCATAGACCTCCTCGAAGTCAACCTCGCAGACATCCTCGATGTACGCGGCAAGTGAAACCGTTTTTCCGCTTCTTCCGCCTGGCATGGTAAGCTCGGCGGCATCATAGCTGTCCATCATGGCCGCAATGTTTTCATCGCGATATGTCAGCCGAATTGCGCCGACAAGGGTCGCACTGAAGGTCGAGAGGAAAAACAGCACACACAAAAATACGCTAAGCGCCGTTTTGGCGCCACCCGGTGCGTTCTCGTAACCCCTTGGCCGCTCGGCAACCAACTCTGCTCTTTGCCACGGGTCGGCATTGTTGGGAGAAGTGCCAACAAAACGATTGTCGGACGCAGACTTATGGCGAAGGTCAACGGTAAGATCGGACAAATCTTCACCGGGTACGGGTGCAGGAGCGATGTTGAGCGCTGCACCGCAATAGGCACAAAAGCGCTTGCCCTCCTGCATGGGTTTGCCACATTTGCTACAATACATAATGCACACCTCACATAATACAGTGTGTACCGCACAGTTGCCTACACGGTGTGTTCTCGTGTCCCGAGAGGGGTTGCGAAAGCCAAAAAAGATGATTAGCGCGACAGCCTTTGACAAGCCAATATACTAAGTTCAAGTATACAACATTTTTCGCATTTGTCAACCGTTATTCGACAAATACGAAACAAATTTAGGCAACGCCGCGCAATGCCAATGTGCACAATGCGCGGCGAAACTGAAGGCCTGATACATGAAACCGTCAGGCTTGCGATGGCGTTTTTCTTCTGCCCCGAAAAAGCAAAAACCTCTCTTGTCTTGATAGACAAAAGAGGTTTTGTTCTGGTGGACGGTACAGGACTCGAACCTGTGACCTCCTGCACGTCAAGCAGATGCTCATACCAGCTGAGCTAACCGTCCAGACCTTTTTTATTATAACGAATTATTCTTGATTTGTCAAGCACTTTTTTCGTTATTTTTGCTATAAACGGCGAAATTGCTGGTTTGGACGCAGAACCGGGCGGTCAAGAAATTAAATCCAGCACGGATTGCCTCAGCGTACAGGGGGTCACAGTGTTGTTGGCCAGAGTGAGGAGAATATGTAGGATGGTACCGGGACGGGTGGTAACGTGGTGAACTGTGCTGGACTCCTGTAGGTCGCTGTCCACGCGGTGGAGGAGGATCTCAACGCCGTAGCTGTCGAGTGCCGCGCCGTCAAAGCTGATCTGATCCGTCACCAAATAATACTCCAGCGTAATGAGGTCGCCGAATTGGGTGGTTGCGCGTTTTTGCTGCGCAAGGGTTTTTTGTGTCATAATTTCTCACGCTCCTTTGCGCATATTAAAGCACATAATTTCGCCATTTTCCAGCAAAAGTGTTCGACACGTTTCGTCACGGCGCGGCGGCTTGCAACAAATGCGCGCAAAAAAAGGGACTTTCCCGCAAATTTTCGGGAAAGTCCCAATTTTTTCTTGTTTTTATCTGTCGAATCGTGTCGAACGGTTTTTGATCTTCCAATCAGAAATCCGCAAGCATCCTATGCATCTGCGCCAGCATTTGCGGCGTGGAAAGGCTGTTTTCCAGCAAAACCGTACCCTTCCCCGGCGGGTTTTGCAGGTTTGCAGCGCGGATCCGGCGGCAGGTTTCACGGGCAGTTCCCTCACCGCCGTCAAGTAAAGCGACCCTCTCCCCTGCTACCTCGGCGATTGCATCGCGCACAAACGGGAAGTGGGTACAGCCGAGTACGATCCCGTCCAGTCCTCGGGCGAGCAGCAGATCCAAACGGCTGTGGAGGTAACACATAAGATTTTCGCTGTGTGTTTCGCCGCGCTCGACGAATTTCACCAATTCCGGACACGGGACGGGAATAATTTCCTCTTCGCCGTCATACGTATGCACCAGCGTGTTGAATTTTTGCTCGCGCAGGGTCGCTTCCGTTGCCATCACGGCAATACGGCCATGCGGGAAGCGCTCTGCTGCCAGCTTGACCGCCGGTTCGATGCCGACGATGATCTCTTGCGGATAGGTCTGCCGCAGCGTGTCAATTGCGGCGGAGGTTGCCGTATTGCAGGCAATCACCAGCGCTTTTAGCCCGCGCCGATACAATTTTTCGACATTTTGCAGCGTCAGGCGGCGAATCTCCTCGGTGCTTCGGGAGCCATACGGGGCGTTCGCGGAATCGCCGAAGTAGAGAAAATTTTCATTTGGCATCTGCCGCACCAGCTGGCGCAGCACACTGATGCCGCCCACACCGGAATCAAACACGGCAATCATGCCGTCGCGTCGCTCCATATCGCACGCCTCCATTCGCCGTTATTTTAATCTTTTCCGGGGAAAAAGTCAATCCAAAATCGTAATCGTGGTGATCACCGGTTGTTCTTCCTCCGGGATGGGAATATCAGCTGTTGATGCCGCATTGCAGATCTCGTCAACAATATCCATACCCTCGGTGACAGAGCCGAACGCTGCATACTGGCCGTCCAGATGCGGCGCATCCTGGTGCATAATGAAAAATTGCGACGATGCACTGTCCATATCCGTTGCGCGTGCCATGGAGATGACGCCGCGTTTGTGCAAAATCGGGTTGTTCACGCCGTTGGCGGTGAACTCACCCTTGATGGTTGCGGCGCTCCCATCGCCTGCGCCGCCCTGCATCATGAAGTCCTTGATGATGCGGTGGAACGTCGTGCCGTCGTAGTAACCGCTTTTGGCAAGGTTCATAAAGTTCTCCACAGTGATGGGCGCGACATCGGCATCGAGTTCCAAGGTAATGGTACCGTAATCGGCAATTTCAATTTGCGCATGATGCAGATTTGCGCCGCCTCTGGTGATATCCTGCGATGGATCGGGTGCAGCCGGCGCTTCAGAATCCCTGAGCAGGAAGTATAGCCCCGCAACAAGCACAGCAACGATCACCAGCGCTGCTGCAAAAATAACCCAATCGAGTTTTTTCTTCTTCTGTTGTTCCTGGCGGTACTTCACCTGCGCATCGTGCTTATGCGGATTTTTACGTTTATTTGACATCGTCGATCCTCCTTGGGTGATAGCACTTGCGGGGTATCTGCCGAAGCAGATACCCCGCAGAGGTTTTTATTGGGAATTAAGCAACTCTGATAAAGACATCCAGGTTGTAGGTGTCATTATAAGTAGCATCTGCACAGGTGAACACTGCATTATCATGATCGCAGAACAGCTTCAGGCCGGTGCCGACATTCTTCATGTCGCACAGAGCATAGTAGTTATCCGGATCATCTTCTACAGGTTCCTGAATCATCTGGAAGTCCCACTTGGCTTCGGCAGCGGTGGCGTCGGCCACGGTGGTCAGCTTGCCATCAGCGGTGCAGGCCAGATAGTTTGCGCTGCCCTTCATGCAGATGGTGTAGTAGCCGTCTTCCGTCTTGGCAAAAGTCCAAGTCAGTGCATCGTTGACATCATACAGGTAGTACAGGTTGTCGTCAGACATAACGTCCGTGTCCATCCAGTCAACAGCGCCAGCAGCAGTACCAATGTCTGTGCCGGTCACATCGCCGGAAGCGTTCAGCAGATACAGGGTGTCGCCATCGGTGGAACCAGCAATGCCGGTGATGGCGTAATCGCCGGACATATCGTCGGTGATTTCGCTGACCCATTCGTACTCTGTGCTGCCGCCGACATCGCCGCCGCCCTGGCCTTCGATCACACCAACAGCGGAGTTGGTTGCATAGTCAGAAGCCAAGATGTATACGTCGCCGGTGTAGTCAGCCAGATCCAAGGTATAGCTGTCGCCTTCAACGGTTTCGCCCAGGACTGCATCAAGAATATTGAGGTCGGAGTCCAGTGCCAAAATCGTTGCAACCTGCGTGTTATCGGTGCAAGTAACGGTCAGCTGGTTGTCTTCGGTCCGATTGATTTGCGAAGCCAGAACGGGTTCTTCACTGTCGATTGCGACCGGGAAGTTCCAGACCAGGTAGTCCTTGCCGGCAGTCAGCAGGTCTTCATAATCGATCTTGCCGAGTGCATCTTCGCCGTAGGGCAGATTTGCATAGTAGTTGACGTTGACCTTCGTGCCGGTGGGCAGATCATAAGGCTTGTCTGCCATCTGGTTGCTGCCGTCCCAGTAGAAGGAACCCATAGCCTGCCAGTAGCCGTTGTCAGCATCATAAGCCTGCTTGGGCAGGTATTCGGTATCGTCAACATAGTACAGTTCGCCGGTTTCCGCATCGGTGACCGTCATGATGAGATGGCGGGCATTACGCAGCTGAGCCGGGATGGCGTAGACCATATCGGCCGATGCATCCTCGTTGTTGGACAGGAGGTTGTAGTTATCATTCTGGCTGCCATAGAAGTAGATGGAGCCGCCGAGGTAATCCACTGCTTTTGTGGGTACGCCGTTTTCGGACTGTGCCAGGTAAGCAAAGTTCACATCGGTATCCATTTCGAGCAGGTCGAAATAGGTGAGGCCCAAATCGGCCAGAGTGGAGCCGGCATATTCTTCGCCAAGGACATCGCCTGCATCGGTGTTGTTCAGGAAGCTCTCTGCATCGATCACATCAGCGAAGTCATACTGTTCGAGCATAGCGCCCTTTGTCCAGTCGCCATAGAAGCCGAGGTAGGAAGCGTGGATGTACGGATCGCCTTCTGCGTCGACATATTTGCCGTCCTGGAGTTCCTGCTGCCACAGCATGACGAAGCCTTCTACGAAGCCGCCATTGACAAAGGCAGTGTTCAGATACTCAACGGCGTCAGCGTCCAGCGTGATGGTGACATCAACGTGCTTGGTTTCGCCTGCGGGCAGAACCAGGATGTTGTCTTCGCAGCTGGTGGTGAAAGCTGCATTGGTGTAGCTGGAGGTCATGAGGTTGTACATATTGCCGTCTTCGTCGGCTGCTGCGGAGTCAACCAGCGTCCAGCCAGCGTCAACATTGTAGTAAACCGTTTCGTCAGACAGGCTGGTGACGTCGAAGCCCATCGTATAAACGCCCTTCTTTTCGGGGTCATCGCCCAGTTCGATCAGCGGAGAACGGATGTAGGCAGGAGCGGTCACAGCGTTTGCAACGTCCAGCAGACCTGCGCCCTGTTTTCTGGGGCTGTAGAGCTGATAGTCATTGTCGGTCAGGACGTCTGCGGTGGAATAAGCCAGATCCTTGATGAACTGTGAGCGGCCAATGCGGTCGACCTCGCCGTTGGTTGTGGTTTCGCCGCACTTGTAGCTGCCGTCCAGATAAACCATCAGGATACGGGCATACTGTGCGCGGGTGGTGTCGTCCTTGGGGCTGACGACCTGAGCATCAGTGCTGGTGCTGGTGATGATCTTTTCGGAGATTGCCCAGTTCAGAGCGGGGATTGCATACTTGCTGGCGGAATCCTTATCGGTGTAGTCAGCAAGGTAATCGGTGGTAACCTCGGGACGGCCGGCATAACGCCACATAATGGAAACCAGCTGTTCACGGGTCACGTTGCTGTTGGGAGCAAATGCGGTGCTGGTGATACCGGCAACGATGCCGTTGTTGGCAGCCCAGACAACAGCGTTGGTGAAGAACTTACCGGCAGGTACGTCTTCGAAAGGATTGGCCATACCTTCTACGCTGGGTCTACCGGCCTGGCGATACAGGACGGAAACCATCATGCCACGGGTCAGGCTGTTGTTGGGGCCAAAGGTCGTTTCGGTCAGACCGGCAAACAGGCCTTCGGAAAGTGCGAAGTCGATTGCTTCATGGTACCATCTGGAGGTGTCCACGTCCTCAAACTTTTCAGCCAGGCAGGGCGTGTTTACCGTGGTGGAGCCATTGAACATACCGGATTCGTTGACATACTGGGTCAGCTGTGCAAAGTTGCCGCTGGCGTTCGGAGTAGCCATGGAAGTACCGGACATGAGTTCGTAGCCATTGTCGCCGCTCTTGGAAGCGGAGAATACATTGCCGCCAACGGAGGCGATGGTGGGCTTGAACTTCAGATCGGCAGTGGTGCCCATGGAGGAGAAGGTGCAGGCGAGCCATGCATTGTCGTTGTCCACGGTTGCCATTTCTTCGTCAAAGGTCAGCTTCTTTTCCGCTGCATTCTTCAGGGCTTCGCCTGCTGCCTGCGTGACGGAAACTGCGGGGATATGATAGGTATCGATTGACATGTTGATGGTGCCGGGCTGGTTGTTGTAAACGATCAGCGCGGCAGCACCGGCTGCGGCTGCGTTAGCTTCCTTGTCAGCGAAGTTGATTTCACCACGGGAAAGAACTGCTACCTTACCGGTCACGTCGACGCCTTCATAGTCAGCGGCTTCGCCGTAGCCATCGATCATAACATATTCAAAGGTCTTGCCCTTAACCTTGTCGGATTCCATGGTGTCGGAAGCGTCGGAGTAAGGCAGCTTCTCTTCGCCAACGGTAATCACGCGGGAAGGATATGCAACGTTTTCGATTGCAGCAACGGAAACGTTCTCGCCATAGGTGGAGGGGGAACCGACAACGCCGTAGTCGGCATAGGAGCCGAGAACTGCATTGGCAGCGTAGCTGTTGGAGTAGTCGCCCATGGTGCCTTCGTTGCCGGCAGCGATGGACATGATGACGCCGTTGTCGCTCATCTTCTTGTAGATGTCGCCAAAGACTTCGTCTTCGAGTTCGCGGTCATAGGTGAAGCCGTTCTGTGCGCCGATGGACATGCTGATAACGTCAGCGCCCAGGCGGTAAGCGTCTTCGATGGCTGCGAAGTAAACAGCGGAGTTGGTGCCGGAGGTGGAGTCGCCGAAAATTTTCATAGCCAGCAGCTGTGCGCCGGGAGCAGCGCCTGCAAAGGTAACTGCGCCGTCTTCTGCTTCGACATAACCGACAGCGGAACCGGCAACGTGGGTGCCGTGGCCGTTGAAGTCGGTAACATCGGCGTCATACTTCGGATCGTCCAGCTTGTCGCCGACATAGTCGCAAGCGAACGGGATCTTAGCGGACAGGTACTTGCCGGGGCCGATGGTTTCGGTCGCTTCGACCTTTTCCTTGGTCAGGGCGTTCTCGTCGGTCAGACCGTAATCCTGGAATGCTTCGTGGGTGGTTCTCGTGCCGGTATCCAAAACGGCAACGATGGTGCCCTTGCCGTTGAAGCCTGCTTCCTGCAGAACGGCAGCGCCGTTCATTTCGTTTGCATTTGCATTCTTTTCTTCTGCGGGCACGACGGGTGCGTCGTAGGTGTTTGCAATATGTACGGAGGAAACGCCGTCCATATTTTCGATCTTTGCCAGGTCGCCGTAAGCAACGGTACCTGCAAAGCCGTTGAGCAGAGCGCCGTATTCATACTGGACATTAAAGTTGATGCCAGCATTTTTCATGGCGTTCTTCAGGGCATTGTGCTGCTTTGCCACCTTTGCCTCCTGTGCGATGGCCTTGGTGGTGCCGTTTGCTGCCACGTCGATGGCGGCATCGCCTTCCATCACAACGATAGCAGTGACGACATCGTCAGCAGCGTACTTGCTTACCTGCAGATCCTTTTGAGCCTTTTCGGTCAGATCTGCCACGCTAACCGACAAATCGGCATTGGTGATGGTCTTTAAGCTCTTGCCACCCTTTTCGGTCACAACGGCCTTGCGGTCTGCTGCGAAGGAAACGGTCGCGCAGGAAAATACCATGACCAGCACCAGCATCATTGCCAGAGCTTTTTTCAGCATTTTCATTTTCGTTCTCCTTTTTTATTATTTGATAAAATGATACACATACTCACTTTATCCCTGTAAAGTATATTATACCATACCTTTTGAATTTTTCTATTGTTTTTTCCTCAAATTTGTTGGCGATTTTTTGGACGCTCTCTGGCAATCTTGCACAAAGTGTTGCAACGTACCTTTTCCTAGGCCGAAAAATAGCGATTTTGCAGCTTCCGCACCATCTGCACATAGCGGTTTTTGCAGGCTTCCGGGTTGCCCTGTAGAATGTCTTGATAGCAGGGCGTCAGGTAATCCTGACGAAGCGCGCGGTAGACGGCAGGTGCATCATCGCATAAGTCTATGCACGTAACAATCGCCGGTGCAATGTTATAATACTCTTCAATCAATGCCTGCCCATCGGCGCACGCGGACAAATAGCCGTCGCGGAATGTGCGGAACGCTGTCAGCTCGGCGCAGTCGTCGGGCTTACCCTCCTCGCGGCAGACGGCAGTGGTGATGAAGCAGAGCTTTCCCTTGCGGAAGCCCTCGGAAATGTCAGCATAGGTAGCGCTTTGATAGGGCGATTTGGGATAGCGCTGTGTCCACTGCGTGTGCAGCTGCGCGGCAAAATCCTCGCTGATGCCCAGCTCCAAATCGCGCACGGCGGGAACCAAATAGAGCGCGACGGCAAATTTCACATCAAACAACACCCGCTCCTGCTGGCTGCGGTGCTTCCAGCGCTTGTCTGCTTCCAAAACAGACTGTAATCCGTCCAAAAACGCCGTCACGGCGTCCGTCAGAACCGTTTCCCGCTCCAACGGGCGCAGGCGGCACGCTAAATCCAGCTGGGTGAACGGTTCGCGAAGCGTCTGCTTGAAATCGGCAAACGCGCCGGTGTATTTTTTGCGTGTGAAATCCTTCTGGCACCGCTCGTAATCCCACATGGCATCGAGCATATGCGCCTTGTAATTTGCCATGGCTTCGTCAAAATTCCCCTCCGGATATTCCATCGCCAGCTCGTCCAACACCAGCTTTGCGCCGCAATACAGGCAGGAAAACTTTTCCAGTCCCTGCGGAATTTCCAACATCTCGCCGCACTTGGGACATTTGCCCCGAATTTTTTGATTGCTCATAGAAACCACCTATACATTATATAATATATCTATTTTTCCACATCTTCACGCCTGTGTCAATCGAAATTTTGGAATTTTGTGCGGCTTGGCGCATTTTTTTCGCCCGGCGGGAAATACTAGCAGCGAAAAGGCGGTGATTTTATCCATACGTTTTGCTGTAAAACAGAGATCTGCTTCGGTGATGACGCGTTAAGTCGCTTGAAGCAGCTGACTGCCCACCGGGTTCTGGTGGTGACGGACAAATTTTTTGCAGACAGCGGTCTGGCTGCGCAGGTCGGCGCGCGGATTGGCGGCGCAGCGGTGGAGATTTTTGCGGATGTCAAGCCTGACCCCGCATTGGAGCTGGTCGCACAGGGGCTGCGGCGAATGCAGGACTTGCAGCCGGAGGTTGTGATCGCACTGGGCGGCGGCAGCGCGATCGACTGTGCCAAGGCAATGGTGTATTTTTACGAGCCGGAGGTTTTGTTTGTCGCCATCCCCACCACATCCGGCACCGGGTCGGAGGTGACCTCCTTCTCCATTTTAACGCATGACGGCGCAAAACATCCGCTGATCGACGAAAAACTGCTGCCGCAGATTGCCATTTTGGACGCTTCCCTGCTGGAAAAGCTGCCAAAAAAATTGATTGCAGATGCCGGCATGGACGTGCTGACCCACGCCCTGGAGGCCGTCTGCGCCAAGGACTGCACGCCCTTTGCAACTGCGCTGGCCACCGAAGCCTTTGCGCGGGTTTATGCGCAGTTGAATGCTTCCTATCAGGGCAGCACGCAGGTGCGCAGTGACATTCACATTGCGGCAACAATGGCTGGTCTGGCATTTGACAACGCCGGTCTTGGCGTGTGTCATGCACTTGCGCACGCGCTGGGCGGCGCGTTCCACACGCCGCACGGGCGGCTGAATGCGATTCTTTTGCCGACGGTGATTGAATTTAACGCAGAGGTCTGCGCCGCGCCCTATCGTCAAATTGCCGCGCGCTGCGGCCTTTTGGGCGCAACGGACACGCTGACGGTCAAAGCGCTGATACGCGCGCTGATTCAGCTGCGGCGGCAGTTGGAAATGCCGCGCTCGTTGCAACAAGCCGGCATTGCACCGGACGCGCTCAAAGCGCAGCTGCATAAGCTGGCGGAAACGGCAAGCCAAGATCCCTGTCTGAGCGGCAATCCGCGCCCGGTCACGGTGTCGCAGTTGGAACAGCTGATTTGGGCGGTTGCGACATGAGCGTGCAGCGGCTGCTTTCGGTCGGCATCGACATCGGCACCACCACGACCCAATTGATTTTTTCCCGCCTGACGCTGGAAAATCAGGCCTCTTCTTTTTCCGTGCCGCAGATCTCCATTACCGGCAAAGAGGTCGTTTTCCAAAGTCCGGTGCATTTCACCCCGCTGCTCGATGCGCGGCATATTGATGCGCAGGCGGTGCGGGAGCTTGTCCGGCAGGACTACGCGGCTGCCGGAGTGGCTCCCGCCGAGGTGGAAACAGGCGCGGTGATCATCACCGGTGAAACCGCGCGCAAGGACAATGCAGATGCGGTGCTGTCCATGCTCGCGGGGCTTGCGGGTGACTTTGTGGTGGCAACGGCGGGGCCGGCGCTGGAGAGCATTTTGGCGGGAAAGGGCGCAGGCTGTGCCGAGCTGTCAAGGAATCGACACCGCGCGGTGCTGAATCTGGACATCGGCGGCGGCACGACCAATATGGCGCTGTTTGCGGATGGGCAGGTTGTAGATACCGGCTGTTTGAACGTTGGCGGGCGGTTGCTGCGCTATAACGCTGCGCATGAGATCGATTATCTTTCCCCGGTGCTTGCGCCGTTTTGCGCTTTGCAGCTTGGGCAGCGCGTTGGCGAGGAAGATTTGCAGCCGGTCGCGCAGCTGCTTGCGCAGGTTTTGGAGCAGGCGCTCGGTCTGCGCGAGCAATCCTCGCTGCCGCAGTTTATTACGGACAAAAATATTGCCCTGCCCGGCGATTTTCCGCTGCTGTGCTTTTCCGGCGGCGTGGCCGATACGCTGCGCGGCGATTTGCCATGGGATTCATTCGGCGATTTGGGCGTTCTGCTGGGGCGGGAAATTCGTAAAAGCCGGCTGTTTGAGCAAACCGTGGTTCCGGCGCAGCAGACGATCCGCGCAACGGTGATCGGCGCGGGCAGTCACAGTACGGAGCTTTCCGGCAGCACGATTTTTTATCGAAATATGACGTTCCCCCTGAAAAATTTGCCGGTAATTGCGCTCACACGCGCAGAAGAAGCGCTTTCTCCCGCGCTGTTATCCGACAAAATCATGCAAAAACTCGCCCGTCACCCGGATGAGCAGGTGGTATTGGCCCTGCGCGGCGAAAGCTGCACCGATTTTTCGGCGCTGCAACGGTTGGGCGAAGGCATTGCGCAGGGCTTGCGCAGCCAAACCGCACTGCTCATCGCAGCGCGTGCCGACATCGGCAAGGCGTTGGGGCAAACCGTTGCTTGCCGTCTGCCGGAAACACCGCTGGTCGCACTGGACGGCGTGCCGCTGGACGAGGGGTCGTATTTGGATATTGGCAATCCCGTGGCAGGCGGACAGGCGCTGCCGGTGGTGATAAAAACTTTGATTTTAAGTTGAGGTGGTCGATTTGAATTTAAGCACCATGCTATATGGCAAAGCCTACTGCTTTCGCGATGTGAAGGAGGTGCTTGCCAAGGCAAACGAGGAAAAATCCGGCGACAAGCTGGCCGGCATCGCTGCGGAAAATGCCGAAGAGCGGGTTGCGGCCAAAATTGTTCTGTCCGGACTGCTGCTGTCGGATCTGCGGGAAAATCCAGCCGTTCCCTATGAGCAGGACGAGGTCACGCGCATCATTCAGGACGATGTGAACGAGCCAATTTACAACGAGATTCGCGGCTGGTCGGTTGCGGAGCTGCGCGAGTGGATTTTGGACGAAAAAACGGACGGCGCAGCGCTGCGCCGCATCAGTCGTGGGCTGACGTCGGAGATGATTGCCGCCGTGGCCAAGCTGATGAGCAATCTGGATTTGGTTTACGCGTCGCGAAAAATGCGCGTTACAGCGCACTGCAACACGACCATCGGCGAACCCGGCACGCTGGCCTGCCGCTTGCAGCCCAACCACACCACGGACGACCCGGACGGCATCATGGCTTCGCTGGTGGAGGGCTTGAGTTACGGCGCCGGCGATGCGGTCATTGGGTTGAATCCGGTCAATGACAGCGTGGAGAGCGTTTGCCGCGTGTTAAAGCGCTTTGACGAGATCAAAACCCGCTGGCAGATTCCCACGCAGATCTGCGTACTGGCGCACGTGACCACGCAGATGCAGGCAATCGAAAAGGGTGCGCCGACCGATTTGATTTTTCAATCCATCGCGGGTTCGCAAAAGGGCAACGAGGCCTTCGGCTTTGACGGCGCAACGCTGGAGCAGGCGCGTCAGCTTGCCCTGACGCGCGGCACGGCCGAGGGGCCGAACGTGATGTACTTTGAAACCGGTCAGGGTTCGGAGTTGTCCTCTGACGCGCACTTTGGCGCCGATCAGGTGGTCATGGAGGCCAGATGCTACGGTTTTGCAAAGCGTTACGCGCCGTTTTTGGTGAATACCGTGGTCGGCTTTATCGGCCCGGAATATCTGTATGACGCCAGACAAGTCATTCGTGCCGGGCTGGAGGATCACTTTATGGGCAAACTGACCGGCATCCCGATGGGCTGTGACGCCTGCTATACCAACCACATGAAGGCCGACCAGAACGACATTGAAAATTTGATGGTTCTGCTGACGGCCGCAGGCTGCAACTATTTCATGGGCATCCCGCACGGCGACGACATCATGCTCAACTACCAGACCACCGGTTTCCACGAAACGGCCGCCATGCGGGAGCTGTTCGGATTGCACGCAATCGAAGCGTTCCAACGCTGGCTGGAGAAAATGGGTTTTGTGGCAAACGGCAAGCTGACCGAACGTGCCGGTGACGGCTCTATTCTGCTGTAAAGGGGGAGGAACATGAACAAAGACGAACTGACAACCATTGTTGCGCAAATGCTGCGGCAGATGAGCGGCTTATCCGATGAACCGCCGGTGAAAGCGGCGGATTACACCCCCACCGCCCCCACGCCGGACTTTGGCAAGGTCGACCTGCGCAAGCAATATCTGGTGGAAAATCCTGCCAACGGCGCGGCATTTCTCTCGCTCAAGGCCAAAACGCCCGCCCGCATCGGGGTCGGCCGGGCAGGTGCGCGCTACAAAACCGAAACCATGCTCCGCTTCCGCGCCGACCACGCTGCGGCGCAGGACAGCGTATTTTCGCTGGTTCCGGAGGAATTTTACAAGAAAAATAACCTTGTCTTTGTGCAGACCCGCTGCAAGGACAAGGACGAATACTTGACGCGACCCGACTTAGGCCGCCGGTTTGACGAAAAAAATCAGCAGATCATCCGGCAGGTCGGACAGGGGCAGCGCGTGCTGCTGGTGATCGGCGACGGCTTATCCTCCGCCGCCGTGGAAGCCAACGCGATCGACTGTGCCGCCGCCATTCGGCAGGGACTGTCCGCAAGCGGCATCACGCTGGGCGAAACACTGTTTATTCAGTATTGCCGTGTCGGCGCATCCGACCACATCGGCGATTTGACCGGTTGTGAGCTGGTTTGTATGCTGGTGGGCGAGCGTCCGGGTCTTGTGACGAGCGAATCGATGTCCGCTTATATCACCTACAAGCCGCACATCGGCATCTCCGAATCCAAGCGCACCGTCATTTCCAACATTCACCGCCAAGGCACGCCCGCCTTAGAGGCCGGGGCGCACATTGCAAGCCTGATTCCCACGATGCTGGCACAAAAGGCGTCCGGCATTGATCTGCGGCAGGAGGGAATGCAATGAAAGGTGACCGGATCCCCGTAAACATTCTTGCGGCGCAGACGATTGCCAATGTCAGCGACACCCTGCGGCGCAAGCTGGGCGGATTGGTACGGCACAGCGCCATTGCGCTGCTTTCCACCGACTGTGACGATGCGACCTATATTGCTTTGGATGAGGCGACCAAGCGCGCCAATGTAGATGTGATTTACGCCAAAAGTCTTTACGCCGGTGCGGCCAACGCTTCCACGCGGCTGGCAGGTGAAGTGATCGGCATTCTGGCAGGCCCCAATCCCTCCGAGGTGGAAAGCGGTCTGCGCGGAGCGATTGAATTTTTAAACGGCGGCATCGGCTTTCAAACCGCCAATGACGCGGGCGATATCGTGTATCTGGCACACACCGTTTCGCGCACCGGCAGCTATCTTGCCAAGCTGGCCGGCGTGCCGGTGGGCGAAGCGCTCGCCTATCTGATCGCGCCGCCCGTGGAAGCGGTGATGGGGCTGGATGCGGCCATGAAGGCGGCGGATGTGCAGCTTTGCACGCTGTATGCGCCACCGAGTGAAACAAACTTTGGCGGCGGTCTGCTCACCGGCACGCAGTCTGCCTGTGAAGCGGCGTGCCAGGCGTTCGCACAGGCAGTACAG
>CAMDZY010000007.1 GCA_945910975.1 uncultured Clostridia bacterium
ATGGTTTTTCTCCCAGTGGGATCTGCAAAATGCTTCCTTGTGCAATTTGTTCCTCCACAGTTCGGCGGGAAACGACAGAAACGCCCAGTCCCTGCACAATACACTGTCGCAAAATCTCCGGGTCAGCGATGTGCGCGACCGTATTGGGCGGTTGCGGTGGCAAGCCAAGCTGTGCAAAATATTGTTCCGTTTCGTGCAGCGTGCCGGAGCGGTCCGTTCGAATCAAAAACGGCTGTTGCAGCAAAACCTGCACAGGCGCATCCAACAATGCGCGATATTGCGGCAAATTCGGCGCAGCGAGAATCAGCTCATCGTCTGCAATCGGCAGGAACGTACACGGGGATTCTATCTGCGTACCCACCAAACCGACATCCAGCGTCCCCTCCGACACCCGTTGGATCACATCCATGCTGTCGGAGCGAATCACCTCCAACCGCACCTGTGGCTGCTCCCGGCAAAAGGCCGCCAGAATCTGCGGCAACAGGCACTGCCCCGGCACCGAGGATGCGCCGACAGACAGCACAGAGCGTCCGCCACCGGAAAGCTCACGCACTGCCTTGTTGCGCAACTTTAAAATATTTGACGCGTAGCCATACAGTTTTTCTCCCTGCGGCGTCAGGGCAAACTGGCGCGTGGTGCGGCGGATGAGCTGGGTTTGTAATTCACGCTCCAACGCGGCAATGTGCGAGCTGATCGTTGGCTGCGACAGGTGCAGGGCTGCAGCTGCCGTTGCAAAGCCGCGATGCTCGGCAACCGTAGTAAAAATTTTCAACTGATGTAAATCCATGCGTATATATCCTTCCTATCCGCTCTGTCGAAAAACAAAGTTTTTTGGCAGTCAGCAGTGCCGGACAAATTGTCCGGCACTGCTTTATTCGGTTGTTTCGTCCGATGCTTCCGCATTGGGAATTGCTTGCAGCTCCGGAATTTCGTAATTCAGCAAAAACTCCAGCTGCGCATCCGGTTCAGGCTGCCGCTTCGGCCGTTTGGGCATACGGAATTTAGGGTGGAAAATCAACAGCAGCAAAACTGCCAGCAAGCAGAATGCTGAAATGCCCGCTCCAAGCAGCAAGCCCGGCGTCAGGTAGGAGATTTCCACCGTATGCGTTCCCCCGTCAATGGAAAATGCCAGCATCGCACCACCCACCGGTGTAATGTCCACCGGTTTGCCGTCTACCTTTGCCGTCCAGCCCGGTTCATAAGGGATAGAGGTGTAGAATAAGCCAGGCTCCTGCACCCGAATTACGCCGGACAAGGCGCGTTCGGTCAGCTGTGTGCTGCGCAGCTTGCTCTGCGACAAAATTTGATAGCCACGGTTGAACACGTCCTTGTGGAAGCTGCACGCCTGCAGTGATATTCTATTTGTCTTCCCCGCTTCGCCCGTGCAGCGGAGGGTGATTTTGGTGCCACGCGGATAGTCGCCTAAGCACAGAATACTGCCGACCTTCACATTGCGGTCTGCAAGGTAGGCGTCATTGACGGAAATCCGCAAATTCTGGATGCCCTTGCACTGAAAATACACGCAAAACAAGGTGTCCTCCGACAAAACATAAGTAAAGGTCAACTCTGGATCTGCGGTCAGCCCGGTAGCTTGATAAGAATACTTGTTTCTGCCATTTTCGCGCACACTTGCCTCACCGCCGTCCACGGTTGTGGGCGGAATTGTTGTATACAGCGCATCCTCCACGCCGGTCGCCATGGTAAAGAGCTTATTTTGTGTATTCATGGGGTAATCCGTGCATTGTTGTGTGTCAAATTCCAGAATTTCCGGCCGCATCACAAAGCCCATGGGCAAATAAGATGTGTTTTCCTGCAATGTCACATCGCCGGACTGTGCCACGATTTTGTTATAATCCGGGTCAAGATGATTTCCCTCGCGATCCACCAGGTAGCGGATGTTCAGCATCAGATTGGTAAACGGGCTGCTTTCCATATACGCATATCGATTGCTGGCTGGCCATGAGGACAGGCCAAGATCTACCAGAAAGTCGGATGCGGCCTTGTTGGTGGTCGAGGAAAAGATTGTCGCGCCGTGATAGCCAAGCAGCGCCGGGTCGTTCAGGCACTGATAATTGGTCAGCTCCGTCCGGTACCAATCCGTATGGCTTTGATCGATCTGCGCCAAAACCGCTTTTGTGTCGGAATACAGCTTAGGGTAGCCGGTTCTGGAGGATACGCCCGCCTCGTCCATGCCAAAGCCGGCGCACGTTGCGCCCTCGATCACGCAGATCACCAGCAACAAGCAGTTTCCCAGCCAGCGCGGCATTTTTTTGTAAGTCAGTGCCACGATAAATACGGTTACGCCAATGACCGCCGTAGTGACCAGCGACGCAACATTCTTTTCCGGAATGCCACAGACCAGCACGCACACCACTGCCAGCAGTCCCGCCAGCGCGTGATACCACTTGAGGTGCTCCATCACAGACCACGCACGATATGCCATCGTCAGCACAACAAAACTATACAAAAAGCTGAATCGATAGGGCAGCATATTGGGGAAGTGGAAGCCATGCCACACATAGTCCAACTGGCGGAAAATAAAGCTGGCGGCAAAGAACAGCAAAAGCAGACAACTGCCAATGCGCTCCCGCAGGCGGAATTTGCCGCTGAAGCAGAACACGCCCGCCAAAAATACTGCCGCCACACCGCAATAGATATTCGGCAGGCCGGACATTGCAGTGGGTACCGTACACGCCATCTGTCCGGCAAAAATCTGACGGAACGCATCCAGGATCCCGGTCAGTGTTTTTTCCGTGGCAATGTTGAGCGAAAGCCCCCTGGGGAACGCGTTGATGGCGGAATATGTGTTTTGCAGTCCCAAATAAACCGGAAGCAGCAGAACCGCCGCCATTCCGACACCCAGCACAGAGCAGAGCGCCAGCCGCCACAGTCGGCGAAAGAAGCCACGGAAGTTGTCCCAATAACAAATCGTGTGTCCCAGAAACAGCAGCGCCACCGCGATGCACACAAAGAAGCCGATATAATAGTTGCACCACATTGCAAGCGCCAGCGAGAATACATACAATCGCCAGCGTCCTTCCCGCAGCAGCGCAATGGCGCCCGCCATCACCAGCGGCAGCATGGCCACCGTGTCCAGCCACATGATGTTCCAATAGTAGCCCATCAGGAACGAGCAAAGGGCAAAGGCCACGCTGAACGGTACAATCGACAAATCCGAGCGCCGGAAGGTCAGCTTCAAAAACAGCGCAAAGGTCAAGCCGCACAGGCCGATTTTGGCCAGCAACAGCACCGTATAGAAATCCAGCAGCATACCCTCCGGTATGATGGCCGAAAGCAGGTTCAGCGGACTTGCCAAATAGTAAGCATACAGCGCCAGATAATTTGTTCCCAAGCCGGAGGTGCGGGAATACAGCATGGAACCGCCCTCGGTCAACATCCGGCGGAAATCCACAAAAAACGGGTAATACTGATGCCACATATCATGTGCCAGCACCTGCTTGTCACCAAACGGCCAGATGCCATGTGCGGCGCACACGACGAGCATCACGATTACAGGAAGAAAGAAAGACAGGCTCAGGCTCAGCTTTCCCTGCTTGTCCAGCCGTTTGGCAAAACGGGCAGGCTTGCGGAAAGCGAAGAAGCGTTGTCCCAAGTAGTTCAGCCCTGTAAACAGGCACATCCCCACCAACATGGCCACATTGCCGCGCACCTTTTCGCCATATCCTGACAGCAGACCGGATACCAACGGTTTGGCAAGGCCGTAAGCCAGCAGATAGCACACGGCAATATTGAGCGCAAAGCGCAGTGCCGTATGTCCGTCAGCGTCTTTCATTTTAAATGTAAAGTATTTATTTAAGAAGTAGCTCATCACACTCGCCAGTGCGTAGCTGAGTGCGGTTGCCGACCAATAGCCAAAATCCGCAAGATTATAGAGCAGGAACATCAGCCCATTGCCCACCAGCGTATTGGCAACACCGACCAGCAGAAATTTCCACAAGGTTCGGTCAAACAGGGAACGCAGCTTCATATCCTCTCTCCTCTCGCACACGTTCTATCAAAAATGGAAGTGCCCGCTCAAAATCCGTGCCATACCAGCGTGCATCGGGATTTTGCAGCGTCAGGCGAATGCTCTGCAACACAAAGTCCGCAGCAATTTCGGCTGCCGCTTGCAGGGCAATTCCCTGCACCATTGCTCCGACACAAGCGCTGGCAAACAAATCCCCTGTGCCGGGGCGGGTATTTTGCAGGTGCGGCCGCCAGCAGCTGCCGTGCATCCCTACAATGCCGATTTGATTTCCCTGTACGACGCCGGTTAGCAGTGCCTGCTTTGCGCCGAGCTTGTGCAGCTCGGAAAGCAGCGTTTCAGGCGGATCCGGGGAATCGGGCGAACCCGTGAGCATACGCGCTTCCGTCAAATTTGGTGTGATCACATCCGCCATGGCGCACAGCTTGGCCATTTCGGCGGGAAAATCCGCAGATAGGCCGGCATACAACTTGCCGTCATCCGCCATAGCCGGATCGACAAAGACGAGGGTGTGCTCGCCGCGAAAGCGTTCGATCCACCGGCATACCCGCTGCACCTGCTGTGCCGAGGACAGATAGCCGGTATAGATGGCATCAAATTCCAGTCCCATTGCCCGCCACTGGTCGCCAAGCGCATCCATCTGCCCGGAAACATCCAGGCTGAAAAAGGTGTCAAACGCCGTATGTGCCGAGAACAGTGCCGTCGGCACCACGGCGCACTCCACACCCATCGCGGAAATTACCGGCAGCGCCACGGTGAGCGAGCATTTGCCGATGCAAGATAGATCCTGAATACTGACCACGCGTTTCATTCGTGTTACTCCAATGCTTCTGTCGAATTCTGCCAATTAGACGAAAAAAATTCCGTCATGTTCCATGGTAAAAGCGGGGCTGCCTTCCAAACAGCTCCGTGCAGAGTGTTGAAAAAGCCTCGCAGAGTTCGCCGCCATAGCGGCGAATCAAATTCAATCATTTTTTGCGGCGACTGCTCCGCGCTAAGAGCCGCCCTTCGGGCGGTTGCGCTCTGCACGCCCGCTGCGGCGGGTGTGTGCGTCACAAAAAATACCTTACAGGGCGCAAACGTGCGAGTCAAGCGCCACAGGCGCTTGGCGAGCGCGCTGCAGCGTCCGGCAATGTTCTTCCGTGAGGAAGAACTCTGTCGAAAAACAAAGTTTTTCGACAGCCTGAGCGGAGCTGCCTTCCAAACAGCCCCGTGCATTAAATTTCACGATACATCGCCGATGCATCATCTTTGCGGACAGCCTCCGCCACGGCCAAAACCTCAACGCAAACCGTGCGCTGACCGAAAGCAATGGTGATTTTATCGCCCACTTTCACGTCGTAGGAAGCCTTGGCCGGTCGGCCGTTCACGCTGACCCGCTCATGGTCGCACGCCTCATTTGCGACCGTCCGCCGCTTGATCAGGCGGGACACCTTTAAGTATTTATCTAATCGCATAAGATTCTCCTGTCGCCGCAGTGCGGCAAATTTGTCAAAGGGGCTGCCCGGAAACGGTCGGTAAAGCGTTTCCGGGCAACCCCCTATCGAGTTTTATTTTGCAACGGCATCCTTCAGCGCCTTGCCGGCCTTAAATACCGGCACGGTGGATGCAGGAATTTCAATTGCTTCGCCGGTCTTGGGGTTGCGACCGGAGCGTGCTTCGCGCTGCTTGGTTTCAAACGTGCCGAAGCCTACCAGCTGAACCTTGTCCCCTGCTGCCATCGCGGCGGACACTGTTTCCAGAACAGCGGTCAGTGCGCGCTCTGCTTCCTTTTTGGTAAGGCCGGATTTTTCTGCAACCTCACCAATCAATTCAGTCTTGTTCATAAGTCATACCTCTTTTTATCATTTAGTTTTTTGGGTAACGGAATAAATTTATCATATTATTCCACAAAGTGCAAGTGTTTTACACAAATAATCAGCGAATTCTCAGAATTTTTGCAATCTTATCGCCTTTGGGCAGCAATTCGCAGTCCTCGCGGGTAATAATGCGCAGCACCAGCACCAAAATCACGTAGACAAGGGCTGCCAAAGCCACGGCGGCCACGGTCGCAACCGTTCCCGGATGGAGTACTGCGGCGACCAGTCGATAACCGAAAAATGCCACAACGCCCATCAGCAGGGAAGCCAGCAGCGGTTTGAGCATCGTGCGTGCCAGATGCAGCTGGTAGTTGCGCTTACGCATTGCAACCACGTTCATGCAGGTTATCGCAATATAGCACGTCAATGTGCCGATCGCCGCGCCGACAATATTCAGCTTGGGATTGCCCACCAAAATATAGTTGACAACAATTTTGATCACGCCGCCGATGAGCATATGGATGACCGGCAGCGTCACATCTCCATGCGCCTGCATGATGGCATTGGTCAGCAGCACCATGCAGTTAAACAGCACGCACACACCGAGGATCGCCATCACGGGCTTTGCCGTTGTCAGACTGCTCTGGCTGTGCGAGGCCAACATCTGATAAATCTGCCCCGGCAGCACGGCAAGACCCACCGCGCACGGCATGGCGATCAGGCTCATCACGCGCAGGGAGCTTTCCGTGACAATGCGTTCACCCCGGCGGTTTTTCATGGTGATATGCTCCGTCAGTGCCGGGATGATGGACACGATCAGCGGGGAAACAAAGGCACACGGCAGATTAAAAATCGTCTGGCAGAAATTGTAGATACCTTTGAGCGTGTTGGCCTGCTCCTGTGTGAAGCCCGCCGCACCCTTCAGGCGGTACATATACACCACGGTGTCGATCAGGCTGATGATTTGCAGACCGGCCGCGCCAATGGTGATCGGTATGGCAATGGCAAGCAGCTGGCGCAGCGTTCGGCTTCTGGATTTCACGCGGCGATCGCCGCCATCCAGCGCCCGATCCGCCTTGCGGTGCATCGCCATAAGCATCAGCATCGCAACCAGACAGCCCACGGTAACGCCCAAAATTGCGCCGCCCGCTGCCCAGGAATACGCCTTTGTCATGCCCGCTTCCGTGGCGGTTGTGCCATTGTTGGAGAAGTACTTCATGATGCCATAGGCCGCCGCCAAGCCGATGAACAGCTTGCACAGCGCCTCGGACACCTGGCTCAGGGACGTTTGGCGCATATCGCCCTGCCCTTGGAAAAATCCACGGTAGGAGGAAGTGATGCACATAAACAGCACCGACGGCGACAGGCACAGCACGGCAAACCATGCGTCCTTCTGTCCGCACATAGTGGCCAGCTGCACACAAAATACCGACATTCCCAACGTGCCGATCAAGCCCAGCGTCAAAAACACACGGTAAGCCACCGAATGAATGCGGCGAATCTGTGCCGGTCTTCCCAACGCCTGTGCTTCGGAGATCATGCGGCTCATTGCCACCGGCAAGCCTGTGGTGGAGATCATCAGCAGCACGGAATAGACATCGTAGGCCGTGGAGAAAAAGCCGTAGCCTGTTTCTCCGATGATGCGCTGCAAGGGAATCTTGTAAAATGCGCCAATGACCTTTACAATTGCGGTGGCCAGCGCCAAAACCGCCGCGCCGCCCAAAAAGCTCTGCTTCTTTTGCGAATTTTTCGGAGTATTTTGCAAATCAATCAGTCCTTTTCTTCACGAAAAACTTGTCCGATAGCGTGCAATGACAATTCATGCACCACACTGCCCAAATCAATGGTGGGGTACTGCCCATCTGCATAAAGAATCTTGCCGCGCACCATGGTCATCACCACATCGTGGCCGCTTGCGGCATAGACGAGGTGGGAAAGCACATTGTGGCACGGAATCAAATGCGGCGCGGTGAAATTCAGCATGATTAGATCCGCGTCCATGCCGAGCTTGATCTGCCCGCACTGCGCCTGACGTCCCTGTGCGCGCGCACCGCAAACCGTCGCCATCATCAAAACCGCTTCCACCGGCAGTGCTGCCGCGTTGCCGGATTTTGCCTTGGCCATCAGTGCGGCTGCCTTCATTTCCTCAAACAAATCCAAATTGTTGTTCGAGGCGGACGAATCCGTGCCCAGGCAGACATTCATTCCTGCCTTGATCATCGCCACCACATCGGCGCAGCCGTCCGCCAGCTTCAGATTGGACACCGGACAATGCACCGCCGACGCCTTGCGATGGGCAAGCAGCGACATATCCTCCGGCTCTAAATGCACGCAATGTGCCGCCGTGGCGCGGACATCAAACACATGGTGACAATCGAGCAGTTGCGCCGGCGTCAAGCCGTATTTATCCTTGCAGCCCTCATGCTCCGACGCCGTTTCCGACAGGTGCAGCTGCATTCCCAGACCGTTGCTGGCGGCATACTCGCTCAGTGCCTCCCAAAGCTGATAATTGGAGGTGTACTCGGCATGAATGCAGGCATCCACGCGGATCCGGCCATCGTCAAAGCCGTTCCACTTTTCTTGCAGCGCCACCGTCTGCGCAAAGCCCGGGTCGTGCAGCCAGTCAAAGTCCTCCGTCAGCAGCGTGCAGCTGTGACCCAGATTGGCCTTGATGCCGGACTCCGCCACGGCCTGTGCAATTTCATCGGAGAACATATACATATCCGACACCGATGTGACGCCAAAGCGCAGACATTCGGCAATGGAGAGCAGCGCCGCAGCCTTGACACTGCGACCATCCAGATGATCCTCGCGCGGGAGGATATAATCATTCAGCCACGTCGCCAAATCGCAGTCGTCCGCATAGCCGCGCAAAATACTCATCGGCAGATGGGTGTGGCAGTTGATCAGGCCGGGCATCAAAACCATGCCCTCGCCATTGATGATCTGCGTCGGTTTTTCCTGTGGCGCAGCCTTAGACAGGTAGCTGATTTTCCCGTCCGTCACGCCGACAAACGCCGATGGGTAGACGTGCATCGCGGCGTCCATGGTGACGACCGTTATATTCGAAAACAAAGTATCCATAATCATTCCTCACGGAGCAGAGAAAAAATTTGCTCCTTTTGTTGTAGCACATGATCTATGCGTTCTATGTATTCCTTGGGGTATTTGGGATTGGAAAAGCGGGTCAGCTTGCCGTTTGGCAGATTGACCTTGCTCACGCCGCCACCGCCAAGGGAAAGCACCGTGTGCAGTTCCTCCATCATATAAATGTTATAATATCCGATATAGCCCGGCTTGCACCAACCGACATTTTCAAAGCTGCCGGACATATATTTTTGCCGGTAAAGATAGTAGGGCTGATATCCCGCCTGCCGCAGCGCCTGTTCGCCGCGCGAGAGCATCTGTCCCACCGCATCGCTGTCGGGCAATTTTGCACGGTTAAAATACAAATCCGCGCCCTTTTTCAATGCCAATGTATGAACCGTAATATTGCTCGGCTCGAGTGCAATCACCTGATGGAGCGATTGCAGATAGCTTTCCTCCGTGTCCTCCGGCAGCCCGGCGATCAAGTCCATATTGATGCCGTCAAAGCCCGCTGCTTTTGCTGCCTGAAATGCCTGCAAAGTCTGCGCAGTCGAATGGCTTCTGCCGATGGCGTGGAGCACTACGTCATTCATGGTTTGCGGATTGATGCTCATGCGGTCGGCCCCCAATGTGCGGATCGCAGAGAGCTTTTCCAAATCCAACGTATCGGGGCGGCCGCCCTCTACCGTATATTCTATGAGATGGGACAGGTCAAAATTTGTCTGAATGGCGTGAAGCAGCCGCGACATTTGCGGTGTGTTCAACGTGGTTGGCGTGCCGCCGCCCATATACAGGGTGCGAATCCGCTTGCCGGAGACGGCCAACAGCTCGCCGGTGCGCTCAATTTCCCGAATCAGGGCATCGAGATAGGGCGGTAGAAGATCGGCAAAGCGCTCGATTCCCAAAGACACAAAGCTGCAATAAGCGCAACGCGTGGGACAAAACGGAATGCCGATATAGATGGAAATATCCTCCGGCGCAATTTGTTGCATTGCCTGCACCGTGGCCAGCGAGGTGTCCACGCATAGCTTGCGCCGCGGCTCGGACACGAAGTATTCGCGCTCCAGCAGCTTTTCTGCCGAAGCCGGTGTGCCGCCCGCCAGCAAATGGCGGGTCGTCAGCTTGGTGGGGCGCACGCCGGATAAGGCACCCCAAGCAGGCGGCGCTGCAAGCAGCTGCACCGCCGCAAGATAATACGCCTGCTGCACCAGACGGCGAATACGTGTATATTCGGCGTCCTTTGCCGCAAGGCGCCGTCTTGCATAGGCTTCACGATCGCCCAGACGTACCGTAGCGGTCGCCGTCAGCCAAGTTTGTCCCCGGTGCAGGCTAGAGATCGCGCCGTCACCCTTGAACGGTTCCGTCACCGGTTCCATGGGTGCATCGGGAAACAGCTGCAATTGCAGCTGCTCCACGGCAAAACGGAAATCGTGGCCGGAAATCAGCAGCTTCATTTGCGCATGGCCTCCAGCATAAAGTGATTCCCCCGCTGCTCCCGCCGCAGGCTGGAAGAAGCACCGTGGCCGGGGTAGACGGTGTAATCGTGTTCAATCTGTCCCAAGCGTTTCAGGCTTTGCAGAATTTGATTCCAGCTGCCGCCGGGGCAGTCGGTTCTGCCGCAGCCGCCGCAAAACAGCGTATCGCCGCAAAACAGTGCATCGTCACAAATCAGACACACGGAGCCGGGAGAATGACCCGGTGTCGCCATCACGTGAAATGTCATGCTTCCAACCGTGACCGTATCGCCCTCATCATAGCTGTCCGTATAATACAGGCTTCCGGCCGTCATATAAAGCGGCATCGTCAGTTCGCGCTCATTGAGAAAGACGCGGCAGCCGGTCGCCTCGGCAATGGTTTTCACGCCGCCCACATGGTCAAAATGGCCGTGGGTCAGCAAAATGGCGTCTAAATGCAAGCCAAGCTCGTCGAGCTTCTGCAAAACCAGCTCCGGTGTGTAGCCCGGATCCGTAATCGCGGCGACTTTGGTTGTTTCGTCATAAATAATATAGCAATTTGTTTGATACAGGCCAAGCTGAAGGGACGTTACTTTCATATTTTTCTCTCTTTCTCGCTCACAATTCATCGGTATCCAGCCAGAGGGTAACCGGGCCGTCATTGACAGACGCCACCTGCATATCTGCGCCAAAGCGCCCATGCTGCGGCGGGAATCCGTGTAGCTGACATTCGGTCAAAAATTGTTCGTACAGGGAATTTGCCGGTTCCGGCGCCGCTGCACCGGTAAAGGAGGGTCTGCGTCCTTTGCGGCAGTCGCCGTAGAGCGTGAACTGGCTGACCACCAGTACCTGTCCGCCCACGTCCGCAAGGGAGCGGTTCATTTTATCATTTTCATCGGTAAAAATCCGCAGCCCTAAAATTTTATCTGCCAGCTTATGGCAGGTTTCCTTGCAATCTGCCGGGCCAACGCCCAGCAGAATCAAAAAACCCTGTCCGATTTCGCCGACACACGCGCCATCAATCGTGACGGACGCGCTTTTTACTCTGGTCACAACCGCACGCAAGTCAATTCCCCCAGTTCCATATCAATTCTGACCCCGGCGAACGCTGATGACGCCGGACACATTGCGCAGCTTTTGGCGAATGGTTTCGAGTTCGGAAACGTCCTTAACCTCAAATGTCGCCGTAAACAGACATTTTCCGTTTGGCATATCCTTGCCGCTGATTTCCTTCAGGCGAACCTTTGCACTGGAAAAAACGGTTGCCAAGTCCAGCAGCATGGATTCGCGGTCGGTGGCGTCGATTTCCAATGTTGTGGCAAAGGGTTTGCCCTCATCCACAAACCATTCCACCCGAACCCAGCGTCCCAACTGCTGGCGGATGCGCTCCGGCGAAGCATTGGGGCAGTCGGTGCGGTGAATGGATACGCCATAGCCCCGCGTGACGAAGCCGATGATGTCGTCGCCCGGCACCGGGGTGCAGCAGCGGGAAAACTTGATCATGCACGAGTCGATGCCCTCGACAATAACGCCGGAGTCCTTGTGCCGGCTCTGCTTGACCGCGGGCTGTGCGGCGCTTGGTGCGGCGGTTTCCTTGGGCGGCTGACGCAGCAGCTTGAGCAAATCATCCCGCACGCGGCCGATCGCCTTGACTGCCGTCAGACCGCCGTAGCCGATCGCGGCGTACATATCGTCCATCTGATCGAAGCTGTTCTTGCGCAAAATAATCGCCACGGCCTCCGGATCCTGCAAAACGGACAGGGAAATCATGTTGCGCCGCAGCTCGCCCTCGAAGGACGCTCTGCCGTGGAGGACGTTTTCCTCCCGGCGCTCTTTTTTGAACCACTGTTTGATCTTGCTGCGCGCCTGATTGGACTTGCAGATTTGCAGCCAGTCACGCGACGGGCCTTTAGCGGTTTTGGAGGTGAGAATTTCGCAGATATCGCCGTTGTGCAAAGCGGTATCGAAGTTGGCGATCCGGTTGTTGATTTTTGCACCAACCATGGAGTTGCCCACGCCGGAATGGATGGCATAGGCGAAGTCGATGGGTGTGGAGCCGGAGGGCAGCGAGATAACCTTGCCCTTGGGCGTAAAGACAAACACCTCATCGTTAAACATATCCACCTTCAGCGAGTGGATATAGTCCTCGGCATCGCTCTCCTGCTGGCTTTCCAGCAGGCGGCGCACCCAGTCAAATTCCTTGCCGTCCTCCGTGACGCCCTGCTTGTATTTCCAGTGCGCGGCAATGCCGTTCTCCGCAGTTTCGTGCATTTCCCAAGTACGGATCTGCACCTCAAAGGGGATCCCCTGCCGGCCGATGACCGTGGTGTGCAGGGACTGGTACATATTGGGCTTCGGCGTGGAGATATAGTCCTTAAAGCGTCCCGGCACGATGTTGAACAGGTCGTGGATATGCCCCAGCACGTTGTAGCAATCCGAAATATTATCCACGATCACGCGGAAAGCATACAAATCATACAGCTCATCGAGCGTTTTGTTCTGCGCCTTCATTTTGCGATAAATGGAATAGATATGCTTGATGCGTCCGTAAATGGTGCAGCGGATGCCGACGGAGGACAGGCGCGTGGTGATTTTGCTCTGAATGGAGCGCATAAACTCGTTGGCCTCTTCCTCGTGTTCCTTTAAATAGGTGGTCAGCTCCTGATAACCGGCCGGATCCAGGTATTTCAAGGAGGTATCTTCCAGTTC
The DNA here is from genome assembly GCA_945910975.1 of uncultured Clostridia bacterium. Lineage (GTDB taxonomy): Bacteria > Bacillota > Clostridia > Oscillospirales > Oscillospiraceae > JAKSPM01. The sequence goes on from CAMDZY010000007.1 coordinate 13,035, forward strand.
CCACTTGATCTTTTGCATACCCAGGCGATGCGCCAAGGGTGCATAAATATCCATTGTTTCCATGGACTTGGATATCTGCTTGGCCGGGGTCTGGTACTGCATGGTGCGCGTGTTGTGCAAGCGGTCGGCAATTTTGATCAGAATGACACGGATATCCTTTGACATTGCCATGAACATCTTGCGCAAATTTTCCATCTGCTGTTCTTCCAGCGTGGAATACTCCACTCTGGTCAGCTTGGTAACGCCCTCCACCAGCTCTGCCACGGTCTGGCCAAACTGGCGGGTGATATCATCAAAAGTAGAGTCAGTATCCTCCAAACAGTCATGCAGCAGTGCGCCCAAAATGGCGTCGGTATCCAGCCCGATCTCCGCCACAATTTCCGCCACAGCCAGTGGATGGATGATATACGGCGAGCCGTCCTTCCGCTTTTGCTCCTTGTGCTTTTCATTCGCATATTCGACTGCGCGGTCAATGACGGACATATCTACATAAGGTGCGTGCTTGGCGATGGCCTTTGCCATCGCATCATAATGCTCCTGAAAGGTTTCCATCAAAGTCACCTGCCTTTTGTTTTACTAAGTCGCGGAGGATGGAACTTTGTGTCAAGTCCACCTTTTCCCTCGGATTGTGGACAATAATCGTCAGGCAGGAACGGCGCTCCTCCAGTGAGATCAGTCCCTGTTCGGCGAATACGTCCAGACAAACGCGGGTTTTGAGAATACCGATGCGCTGGTTGCTGTACCGGGTAATTTTCCGGCTCAGGCAGCAAAGCTCCTCGGACAGGCTCCCGCGTTGATTTTGCGAAACCAAATAGCGCCAAACCAGTGCAAATTCCTGCCGCGCGGGCAGCATTTGTGCCGCTTCCTCACGGGAAAGTCGGCTTTTGGCGTGGTGCTTGCGATAAATTTCATGTGCGCGTGCCATTTCATTGCGTACCGCGCCGCTCGGGCGGACATCCGTCACATTGAGCTGCACGGTGCGGCTGCCCCGAAATTCATTGATCTGCGGGGTAAACGCCACATCGATTCGGTCGCCAATGGCAATTGCGGCGCGCAGGATATTGGTGGAGAAAAAGATACAGTTGATGCCGGTTCCGCTCGGCGCACGCAGGCGTAGGCGCAAATGCTTGCCACCGCCCACCTCGGTCAGCTGCTCCACCAGCAGATTTTCCATACACAGCACCGCGTGCGGGCAACCGCTGCCGCACGGCTCCAGTTGATCCAGTCCAGCTACATTTTCCAGCGTCAGCAAATCTGCTGTCACGGTGCAGTCGCAGTCCAGCGCGTGTCTGGCCTTGCCTGAATCGACAAAGGAAGCGGCGCGGCGCGTGATTTCCTGTCGAAAACGGTCGATTTTGTCACGTGCAATGGTAAATCCGGCCGCTAATTCGTGCCCGCCGTAGTTTTCCAGCAAATCCGACAGCTCGCTGAGCGAGGCGAACAGGTTAAAGCCGCCATAGCTGCGCGAGGACGCCTTGCCGTGATCTCCGTCCAGGCAAATCAAAAAGGTCGGACAGCCGCATTCCTCGGCAAGGCGGGAAGCCACAATGCCCACCACGCCTTGGTGCCAGCGCTCATCCGCCAACACAACCGCCTGCGGCGGTGTGGCACTGTGTGGCAGCATTCCCAGCGCCTGCCGGTAAATTTCCATCTCCACCTGCTGCCGCTCGCGGTTCAATGCGCACAGCGCCTGTGCCGCTTGCATCGCCTGGGCGGCGTCGTCGGTCAGAAACAGCGTAGTGGCAAGCTCCACCTTCCCCATCCGGCCGGCTGCGTTGATGCGTGGCGCCAGCACATAGCCCACCGTATTGGCAGTGATCGGCTGGGCATCGCAGCCGCACTCGCGAATCAGCGCCGCCAACCCGACCCGGTCAGGATGCTGCATCCGTTCCAAGCCACGAATCACAAACGTCCGGTTTTCTCCCTGCAAAGGCATCACGTCCGCAATCGTTCCCAAGCAGACCAAATCCGCATATCGGCGCAGGAGCCGTTCCTGGTCGCCACTGACGGCAGCGGCCAGCTTGAAGGCCACGCCGACGCCGCACAAGTCCGCGTGTGGGTAAGTACGATCCGGCCGGCACGGGTCCACCACTGCCACAGCCTGTGGCAGCTGCTGCTTGCACTCGTGGTGGTCGGTAATAATCAAATCCATCCCCAGCCGGCTGCACAGCTGCGCTTCCTCCACTGCCGTGATGCCGCAGTCCACCGTGACGATCAAATCCACATGAAGGCCATGCAAATACTCAATTGCCATCCGGTTCAGGCCGTAACCCTCTCCGACGCGGCCGGGAATGTAGGGAGTACACGTCAGGCCTGCCTTGCGCAGGAAATCGGTCAGCAGACACGTAGCCGTAATGCCGTCAACATCATAATCGCCATACACCGCCACGTGCTCATGCCGCTCGATGGCAAGCCTGAGCCTTGCGGCAGCCGCATCCATCTGCTTCATTTGCAGCGGATCGTACAATTCCTGCGCACCTGCCAGATAATTTTTCGCTTGCAGCGGCGTGTGACAGCCACGACTGCACAGCACCCGCGCAGTCAGGGGGGAATAGCCCACATTTTGTAACAACTCTACTTCTGCCTGCGCATAGCTACCAATGTTCCAAGCCTCGAATTTCATTCCATACACATCCAAAATATTATTTTTTCTTATCATTATACCAAATAATCCGCTATAGCACAACTAAAAATCTTGCTGTCGGAAAAGTTTTTTCCTTCCGGCGCAAAAAACATGAACTTTCCGTAAACAATACGGCAAGGCGCTTGTAAATTTGAGATTTCGCACTATAATATTAGCAGGTGATAATATGTTTCGCAGACTGATGAATTCCTTTCAGCGGTTTATGTATGGCCGCAACGGTACCGACCAGCTGAACCTTGTGCTATTGGCCGCCGGCTTTGTGCTGATGCTTTTGTCCAGCGTGCTATACCAAATTGCTCTGTATAACTCCCGCATGGCGCTGTTGTGGTTTGCGCTTCTTTTGCAAGCCCTGGCCTATGGGCTGTTGATTGGGTGTATTTTCCGTTCCCTGTCCAAAAACCTGGCTGCCCGCCAGCGGGAAAACCGGCGGTGGCTGCAATTTTGGAAAAAGCTTTCCGACCGGAAAAATCACTATTACCGCTGCCCCAACTGCCGCCAGACTGTGCGCGTTCCCCGCGGACACGGCAAAATCTGCATCAAATGTCCAAAGTGTGGAGAAAAGTTTATTCGAAAATCGTAATCAAAAAAACGGACTGCATCAAAGGGCAAACACCCCGGATGCAGTCCGTTTTTATAAACTTTTCCTTTTAGCAATAGAAATCCTTAATTTTCTTTGCTCTTGACGGGTGGCGCAGCTTGCGGATGGCCTTGTTTTCGATTTGGCGAATACGTTCGCGCGTGACGCCGAAAATCTGGCCGACCTCCTCCAGCGTATGCGTGCGACCGTCGTACATACCAAAGCGCATCCGCAAAACATCCGCTTCGCGTTCGGTCAGTGTGCCGAGAATTTCGCTGAGTGCTTCGGAAAGCAGCGCGTTTGAGGTAGCGTCGGCGGGGCCGAGCGTATTTTCATCCTCCACAAACGAGCCGATTGTGGTGTCTTCCTCATCGCCGACAGGTGTGTCAAGTGACAGTGTGTCCGCAGCAGTGCGGTTTGCCTCGATGATCTTGTCGATGGGCAGATTCAACTCTGCGGCGACCTCCTCCAGCGTGGGTTCCCGCCCCAGCTCCTGCACCAGCTTGCGGTTGCAACGAGTGGCCTTGTTGATGACCTCTACCATATGCACCGGAACACGAATGGTTCTGGCCTGGTCTGCGATGGCGCGGGTAATCGCCTGCCGAATCCACCAGGTGGCATATGTAGAGAATTTGTTTCCCTTTGTATAGTCAAACTTGTCCACTGCGCGAATCAGGCCGGTATTGCCCTCTTGAATCAAATCAAGAATGTGCAGACCTCTGCCGGAATACTTTTTCGCAATGGAAACCACAAGCCGCAGGTTGGCTTCTGTCAGCTTGTCCTTTGCCTTTTGGTCGCCCTCCGCAACACGCTTGGCCAGCTCGATTTCTTCCTCCGCCGTCAGCAGCTTTACCTGGCCAATTTCTTTTAGGTACATCCGCACCGGGTCATCCAGGTTGTATTCCGCTGCCAGTTCCACCGGGTCGATCAGCTCTTCCTCTTCGCCAAGCAAGGCGTCCGGATCCATCGTCGGATCCAAGTCCAGTTCCAATTCATTGCTGACGATCTGAATCCCCATGGATTCAAAACTCTCATAAATCTGTTCAATCTTTTCAACGGAGAGGTCAAGTTTTTCCAGCTTGCTCATCAGCTCGCTGGCCTGAATCATGCCATCTTTCCGTCCCTTTGCAATCAGAGCCGCTACAGAGTCCATCAGTTCGTCAGTATGCTTCCCGTTTTTCTTGCTCGTCATAATCCACATCCTTATCCGTGGTAGGCGCGAAGGTTCGGCAAGGAACAATCCTCTGCCGAATCCGCAAATCTATTTCATTATATACCCGTTTTTTGGGAATTACAATACTTTTTTAGAAGAAAAACACAATTTTCTGTTTTTTCATGTGTCTAAATCCCGAAATGGGTATATTCTCTCCCACTGACCCGTCTGCGCATTGCGCCGAACGGAGCTGCGGTGGCTGTCCAGCAGGGAAATAATGTCATAGACATCGATCCAGATTTCACTGTTGCATTCTTTTTGGCTCTCGTCAAAAATCAGCTGCAAGCCAAAATGCAGGTGTACAGCGTCAATATTGTTGACATTTTCGTGCGTAGAATACCCTGTTCTGCCCATAAAGCCGATGACATCGCCTGCCTGCACCGAATCGCCCTCCTGCAAGCCGTCGGCATAGGGGTGATCCTTTTGCAAATGGGCATAATAATAGTAGCGTTTTCGGTCGTTGGAGCGAATGCCGATGCGCCAGCCGCCATACTGATTCCAGCCGAGCGCCTCCACCGTGCCGGACTCCACCGCCACAATCGGTGTCCCCAATGCGCCCATCAAATCGTTTCCAAGGTGCTTGCGGGCAAAGCCATAGGTGCGGCTGTTGCCAAAATCATCATAATGCCCGTAGCCATAGCCTGCCGCAATGGGTGAAAATGCCTTCAGTCCATACTGCGGCTTCCAGGTCAATTCACCGGTTTCTTCATCCGGCACGCCAATGGCAAAATTTCCCACCAGTCCGCCCAGCGCGGCCTGATACGCTTCGCGATAATAGCGGTAATATTTTGCCTGCTCGGCCAAAAATTCCTCCGGCGGCGCGTCTTTTTTCAAATCCTCCGCCGCACGCTTCACCTGCGCAACAGACGGATTCTTCCCACCGCACCGCGTGGCCGCCACGGCCAAAATGTCGATCCAGCTGATGGCCTTCTCCTCGCCCTGGCTTTGTATATCCAAATCCAGCGCACACTGCAATGCCGCCCGGCTAATGTCGAAATCCACCCAATGGATATAATCCTCCTCCGCCGTTACCGGCACCACCAGCAGGCACAGTGTCAATATTCCAATCGCCAGCCGCCGCAGCATACGCATCACCTCTTGCGTATTGTGTGCCGGACGGTGGGAAATATCCGCGCCAAATGCTGGTGCGACAAAAACGAGGTCAGGGCGTCGCGCCCTGACCTCGCCAGATTCTGCCGAAAATTACAGCTTGCAATATTCGCAGGCAGTCTTTGCTGCCAGTCTTGCATTGTTGAATACCAGCTGGATATTGGCTGCCAAGCTGTTGCCGCCGGTGATGTCCTTGATTTTTGCCAGCAGGAACGGTGTGGTCTGCTTGCCGTGGATGCCCTGTGCCTTGGCCTCCTCCACTGCGTCCGCAATCGCCTTGTTGATGACGTCTGCGTCCATGGAATATTCCTCGGGGATGGGGTTCGTGACCAGCATACCGGCATGGAAACCCAGATCGTTTTGCGCCTTAAATGCCTTTGCAAGCTCTTCCGGCGTGTCGATTTCATAGTCTACGCCAAAGCCGGACTTGCGGGTGAAGAAGGCGGGCAGCTCGTTTGTGCCGTAGCCGATGACCGGAACACCGTGGGTTTCCAGATATTCCAGCGTCAAGCCCAAATCCAGAATGGACTTTGCGCCTGCGCAGACAACCATAACGGGCGTCTGTGCCAGTTCTTCCAAGTCGGCGGAAATATCCATGGTGGTTTCCGCACCGCGATGCACGCCGCCGATGCCGCCGGTTGCAAAGACCTTGATGCCCGCCATATGCGCAACGATCATGGTCGTGGTAACGGTAGTTGCACCATCGGAACCCTTTGCAATCAGCACAGCCAGATCACGGCGGGATGCCTTGGGAATTTCCAGACCCTTTTTGCCCAAGTATTCAATTTCGTCCGGTGTCAGGCCGGCCTTCAGGCGGCCGCCCAAAATACCAATGGTAGCAGGTACAGCGCCGTTTTCACGGATGATCTGTTCAACCTTCAAAGCAGTTTCCACATTCTGGGGATACGGCATACCGTGGGAAATAATGGTGGATTCCAGCGCCACAACGGGCTTTCCTTCCTCAACCGCCTTGGCAACTTCGGGATTTACGTCCAGATACTTGTTGAGATTCATTGTACTTCCTCCATAAATTTGATTTGTGCGCGCTCCAGCACCGCATCGCTGTTGAGCGCAGGATTTATTGTGTGTTCATCCTCCACCGCGATCGACGATGCGGCAAGGGCGAATCTTGCGGTCTGATAAACAGAGAAGCCCTGAACAAAGCAATAGACCAGCGCCGCCATCAGTGCATCACCGCCACCGGTTGCATTTTTCAGGTTTGTGGCGAAGCACGGCAGCTGTATCCGCTCGGCGGAATCGGCGCAGTACAGGCCATCGGCGCCCAGACTGATAAACACGCGCTGCAATCCGGTATCCAGCAGCGCGTCTGCTGCCTGGCTCAAGGTCTGCACATCGGTGATCTCCACGCCGGAGAGAAGCTGCGCTTCGATTCGGTTCGGCTTGAGGGTGTGCAGCTTTCCCAACTTTCCCGCCAGCTTTTCCGCCTTTGTGACGGATACCGGATCGGCAAACATGGGCGCGGTGCAATGCTCCGCCAAAAAGGCAATCGCTTCCGGCGTCAGGTTGGTTTCCAGCACCACGGCGGCAGCGCCGTTGAGCAGCTCCAGTTCGTTTTCCAAATAGGCCGGCGTAATCTCCGCAGCCAATGCAACGTCACAGACCGCCAGTTCCATATCTCCCTCGGGTCCGGTGATAGCCAAATAGATCGATGTATTGCCGCCCGGCACCTGTTTGGCGTGTGACAGATCGATCCCGACCTCGGCGCACTCACTGCGCACGCGTTTGGCGTATTCATCATCGCCAATGGCCGTCAGCATTCTCACGTTCAGCCCCAACAGCGCCAAATTGTGTGCAATATTCTTTCCTACACCGCCCAGCGAAATTCCGACCGTGCCGGGGTTAGAATCTCGGGCAATCAGCGCAGCAGCAGATTTTCCGCAGATATCCACATTCACGCCGCCGACAACAACCACATAGTCATTGAGATTTTTTTCTGTTTTCAAGACTCTCGCCTCCTCATTTGAAAAGAATATATTAGCGCATCATTTCCAATTTGTCAAGTATTATTTTTAACGGCTCTATAATAAATGTTGGGGTATTCCCGATAGAGCCTATAAGAAAAAAGCAA
>CAMDZY010000008.1 GCA_945910975.1 uncultured Clostridia bacterium
AAACGGAATTTCATCACATTTTGGCTCCTTTTGTAAAATTTCAATGGGAATGAATAAATTTTATTCCTTTTTTCCTGCAATGTCAATACCGTTTTCAGATAATTTTTAATGCTTTAAAGGCGGAAATATGTACATTCTCTACAAATTTTTCTCTTTCGCGCCATTTTGCCGGCTGGTGCCGAAAAAATCTTTTCAAAAAACATCTATTTACTTGTCAAAACGATTTTGGCCGTTTTTTCCTGGCAAGCCTTGACTTTTCTGTTTTTGTGTATTAAAATATAGAAAAGCGTGTGGCGATGAGCGTAAATCCGACTCATTTTCATGCGCTGTTTTTACAATTGCACAAAATACGGTGTGGCATTTTTCGCCAAACCTTGCGGCGTTATGTGCATCCGTCCATACGCCGGACGCTGTAAACAAGAATGGAGGTAAGCAGCATGAAAAACAGAATCATTACCATCAGCCGTGAATTTGGCAGCGGCGGGCGAACCATTGGCAAAGAAGTCGCCGAGCGGCTGGGAATTCCCTGCTATGATTCGGAATTGCTGGAGAAAATTGCAGAACAAAGCGGCTTTGCCAAGGAATTTGTCGCTGAGCAGGGCGAATATGCCGCCGGAAAAAGCTGGTTTTCGCAAGCGCTTGCCGGCAGAGATTACCGCGGCCACTCCTATCAGGACGACTTGTGGCTGGTTCAGTGCCGCGTCATCACGGAACTGGCGCAAAAAGGCCCCTGTGTCATCGTCGGTCGCTGCGCCGATTACATTCTCCGCAATAAGGCCAATTGCCTGCGCGTTTTCATTCACGCCGACATGAAAAGCCGCGCAAAGCGCATTGTGGAATTATACGGCGACCGCAGCGACTCCCCGGAAAAGCGCCTGCAAGACAAGGACAAACGCCGCATGGCCTATTATCAGTTCTACACCGACATGAAATGGGGCGACGTCCGCAACTATCACATCGCCCTTAACAGTAGCAAGCTCGGAATTGAAAAGTGTGTCGACATTTTAGCCGATCTCTACTAATTACAATTGCCCCGACCGTCTGGCCGGGGCAATTTCATAAAATCGGTTGTGCATAGTGGTAAAATCCTTTGTAATGCGTACACGCCTACCGTCGCGGAGGGATGTTATCTCTATGCGCAACCTCTTTGTTGCCGCAGTGATTTGTTTTTCAATGAACATAAATAAAACTACAAGATGTTGTGTACGCATGATTTTTCGACCCCAGCATTTTGTAAATATTCACTTCCAAAAGCCATGCTTTTTAAAGCAAAATTGTGGTTTTTTCCGTAATTTTGCAAAAAATGTCGAAAAAGCGCGCAAAATAGTTTGACTTTTTCAGACAAAATTCTTGCAAATGTTAAATGAATATGTTAAATTATATACACAACAGCGATCGGTCTGTGTAAATCACGGCCAAAGTTTTCGCTGGTTCCCGGATGGGGATGGGAGGAGAAAATCATGAAAAGGCGAATCAATGTTCTGGTTGCCGATGGCAATGAAAACTTTTGCGAACAATTAAAAGATATATTAAAAAAGACAGACGAATATGCACTTGCCGGCATCGCAGCGGATGGCCTGGAGGCAAAGAAATTGCTGCAACAAACGCATCCGGATATCCTGATTTTGGACTTGACCTTGTCCAAGCTGGACGGAATTGCACTTTTAAAGTTTGCTTCCACAATGAGCAAGCGGCCGATTACCATTGTTATGTCCAACTATGTGACAGACTACGTAGCAGCTATGACCGCAAATCTCGGCGCCCAGTACTTTATGCTGAAGCCCTGTGACTGCAATGCGCTGGTAGACAGAATTCGCGAGATTCGCGACAGTCTGCAACAGCCCGAGCAGAACGCCGTTTGCAATCAGCCAAAAGACAAGGTCAACACGGAGGAAATGGTTACCAAGATCCTTCACGATATCGGCGTAGCTGCGCGCCTCAAGGGTTACCAGTACCTGCGCAAAGCCATCATGGCAGCTGTAGATGACCCGGACGTTCTCAATGCCATTACCAAGGTGCTTTATCCGCAGGTAGCGGATGCCTTTTCCACCACGCCGTCCCGTGTGGAGCGCGCAATTCGTAAAGCGATTGAGCTTGCATGGAATACCGGCAACGCAAAAACCCTGCAGCATTTCTTTGGCTACAGTGTGTCAGGCGCCAAGGGCAAACCCACCAATTCCGAGTTTATCGCTCTCATTGCAGACAAAGTGCAACTTCAATTGAAAAGTGCAAATGCTACAACTATGTGAGTGAACAAGACGGCGCTTTCTTAAAACACCTGTACATATGTTTCGCCGCCGACGAGGAAAATTTGCTATGCACAAATTGCGTGAGTATAAAGGCGCTCAAAAAAGGCAATGCTCTCTATGCAAGATGATTGTATCAGTGCAAGGAGGAATACGATGCTGGTTAGGGACATTATGACGGATAAGGTGATTACAGTTTCACAGGAAGAAACGGCGGCCTTGGCGGCGCGGTTGCTTTCGCGGCACAATATTGGCGCGTTGCCGGTTTGTAATGCGGAGGGCAAGCTGCGTGGGATGGTCACAGATCGGGATATTGTGTTGCGGTGCGTGGCAGCGGATGAGAATCCAAATACGACAAAGATTTCGGATATTATGTCGCGGCGTGTGATTTCCGTCAAGCCGGAGGACACTGCAAAAACTGCAACTGATCTGATGGCAAAGGAACAAATCCGCCGTCTGCCGGTAGAATCCGGTGGGAGAGTGGTTGGGATGGTATCGCTTGGCGACATGGCAGCAATTCCAAACTACAACATGGAGGCAAGTGCCGCGTTGACAGAAATATCCTTGAACGTGAAGCGCAAATAAGCAGGTGCAAATAATTTGCCGAAAACTTTTTCTTGACTTTCAAGGAAAGATTTGCTATATTGGACAACGTTAAAAGGGAGTAGTTATCATGCATGGTCAACAATCGCCCGACTGTGTCGGTGGTCATGCACCTACTTTTTAGGAATCACTGCTTTTGCAGGGATTGCGTACGAATGTTTTCGCAGCATTTCATGCTTGATTGCGAAAACGCACAGCGTGGGATTCGCTGTGCTGCTGATTTTGGCGGTTCGTATTAGGAACGAGACTTTTAGCACATTTATGTGCTGGAAGTCTTATTTTTTTGAAAGGAATGGAGATTATGACAACGGATTTTGTGCTGGGCTTGTTTCATGAGGGAGCTGCGCAGACAGTGGCGGCAATTGTGCTGTTTTTGATTGGCCTTGTGCTGATTGTTAAGGGCGGCGACGTGTTTGTCAATTCCGCAACATGGATGGCGGAGGCTTCCGGGATTCCAAAGTTCATAGTGGGCGCGACCATCGTGTCGGTGGCAACGACGCTGCCGGAACTGATTGTGTCCTGCATCGCGGCGTCAAAAGGGGCGGGGTACACCTCCATGGCGATCGGCAATGCAATTGGCTCGGTCACGGTCAACACCGGTATGATCATGGGCATTTCGCTGCTGTTTGCACCGATGGTGATTCGACGCAGAGAGATTGGCGTCAAGGGCGTTTTGATGGTCTTTAGTGTACTGGCGCTGACGCTGCTGTGCTGGGACGGCAATTTGACACTGATGCAGGCAATTTTGATGCTGCTTTTATTTGTGGCGTTTATTGTGGAGAATGTTTACGGTGCCTCACAGAACAAGGAGATCACACAGCGCGAGCCAATTGTAAAGAGCACACTGTGGAAAAATATTCTTCTGTTTGTCGTTGGTGCGGCTGCACTGGCGTATGGCTCCACGCTGTTGGTGGACAACGGGGAATTTCTTGCCCACGCGGTCGGCGTAGATGATCGGATCATTGCTATCACGCTGGTTGCAATCGGTACATCCTTGCCGGAGCTGGTAACGGCGGTGACTGCGATTGTGAAAAAGCAAGGTACGATGTCTGTGGGCAACATCCTGGGTGCAAATATCATCGATATCACAGTGATTTTGCCGGTGTGCGCGCTGATTTCCGGCGGCACGATTCGCGCCGAGAACCTCGACAGTGTTCGCATCGATATGCCGATTTGCTTGCTGGAAACTGCAATTGCGGTCATTCCCACGCTGATTTTCAAAAAGTTCAGCCGTTGGCAGGGCGCGGTGATGGTGCTGGTGTATCTTGCCTATATTGCCTATTCTATTGTGGTTCTTGCATAAATCAAGGGGCTGCTAAAAAACTCCGTTTTTTAACAGGATTCTTCCGCGCGGAAGAACGTTGCCGGACTTAAACATCTAAAGCGGCGCTGTGCGTTTTGCACAGCGCCGCTTGGATTATTGTTCGCTTTTTGCCAGTTCCAATGCTTTGGCCAGCTGGTCGGGACAGGAGGTGGGGCGCATTCCGCAGCGGATGCCTTTCATACGGGAAATTGCCTCGTCTACGTCCATACCTTCAATCAGACGAGCCACACCCTGTGTGTTTCCGCTGCAGCCGCCAATGAATTGTACGTTGTGAACCTTTCCGTCCACAATTTCCAGCAAAATCTGGCTGGAACAAGTACCTTTGGTACGATATTGATAGGTCATTGGGAATCGACTCCTTTTTCTTATTGGGGCTATTATACAACTGATCTTCTAATTTTTCAAGTGATATCGACAAATAAACTTTGGCAATATCCGGCCAGATCCTGCGGAGCGAGGATGATCTGCTGGCCGCGCAGACCGGCGGAAACGGCAATTTCCTCATACAGGGTTGCGGTTTCGTCCAAAAATGTGGGGTACTTTTTCTTCATACCGATCGGGCTGCAGCCGCCGCGAATGTAACCGGTCAGCGCAAGCAGCTCTTTTACATGAACCATCTCAATTTTTTTGCAGCCGACAATTTTCGCCGCTTTTTTCAAATTCAACTCACAGCAGACCGGAATACAAAATACTGCAATTTCTCCCTTGTCACAGCGGGTAACCAGTGTTTTGAACACCTGCTCCGGCGGCATACCAATAGCCTGTGCGGCGTGTACACCGCTCAAATCGTTTTCGTCATACGCATATTGCGCAGTGCGGAAGGAAATTTTTGCCTGCGTGAGCAATCGCATTGCGTTTGTTGTTGTCATAAAGCATCACCGAAGAAAGTATAGCATTTTTTGCGATTATTTCAAGCCTGTGCAAATAGATTTTTGTAAATGGGACAGAATAATTTATAAAAAGGGGGATGTACTATGTCAGAAAAGGCGGAACAGACGCAACAAGAGCGCGAGCAGCTCATTGAGCTGGGAACGGCGCTGACCAAATCGGAAAAGGGCAGCATTTACACGCTTGCCATTATCGGACAGATCGAGGGACATCAGGTGCAGCCGGAAACGGTGAAAACAACGAAATACGAGCACGTTTTGCCGCTGCTTGCCAATATTGAGGAGAGCGACGAGATTGACGGCCTGCTGCTTTTGCTCAATACTGTCGGCGGCGATATTGAGGCGGGGCTTGCGATTGCCGAACAGATTGCAGGAATGCGCAAGCCGACCGTTTCACTGGTATTGGGCGGCGGACATTCCATCGGTGTGCCGCTGGCTGTGGCGTCGAAACGCTCAATGATCGCGCCGACGGCGTCCATGATGATCCACCCGGTGCGCATCAACGGCATGGTGGTCAATGCGCAGGCATCCTTTCGCTATATGAATCGAATCCAGGAACAGATCGTGGAATTTGTGACCAAAAATTCAAGAATCAGCCGCGAGGACTTTTTGCACTACATGATGGCAACGGATGACATTGCAACGGATGTTGGCACTGTGGTTTACGGCAAGGAGGCTGTGAAATGCGGCCTGATCGATCGGATTGGCGGGTTGAGCGATGCTTTGGAAACCTTGCACAGAATGATCAATACGGAACGGCGCCGAGCGGAGAAGAAAAAACAAAACAACGAAAAAAATGTTTGACAGCAGCGAAAAAAAGTGCTATATTGGCATTGATAAAGGCAATGACGAAGACGAAATCGCGGATCCACCTCCCAGAGAGGGTGTTGTATGCTGCAAGACACCTGTGCGTGCCTGCGATTTTTACCACTTCCGAGCCGCTTCGCTGAACCATCTGTGCTAGGCAGAGCCGGGAACGCCCGTTACAGCAAAAACGAGAGGCGGCAGAATGCCGCAAACAGGGTGGAACCGTGGAATACGATGATAGTATCTCACCCCTGATTTCAAATCAGGGGTGGGATTTTTTTCTTGCCCCGAAAAATGGAGGTATTTTTATGTCAGAAGAAAACATCTACACCTTTGAAAACGAGCAATACCGCAAAACCTATTGGCATACCTGCTCGCACGTGATGGCGCAGGCCGTCCTGCGGCTGTATCCGGAGGTCAAGCTCGCCATCGGCCCGTCCATCGACAACGGCTGGTATTACGATTTTGACGCGCCGTTCTCCTTTACGCAGGAGCATCTGGACAAGATCGAAGCAGAGATGAAGAAAATCTGCAAGGAACGGCTGCATCTGGAACGTTCGGAAAAGCCGCGCGAGGAAGCCGTTGCCTATATGGAAGCAAAAAATGAACCGTATAAGGTGGAACTGATCAACGATTTGCCGGAGGACGCCGTGATTTCGTTCTACACGCAGGGCGAATTTACCGACCTGTGCGCAGGCCCGCATCTGGATTCCACCGGCCGCATCAAGGCCAATGCGTTCAAGCTGACCAAGTGCTGCGGTGCTTATTGGCGCGGCGATTCCAAGCGGAAAATGTTGCAGCGCATTTACGGCGTGGCGTTCCCCAAGAAAGAGGATCTGGACGCTTATCTTGCACAGCAGGCCGAAGCAATCAAGCGCGACCACAACAAGCTGGGGCGCGAGCTGGAATATTTTACAACCGTAGATTATATCGGCCAGGGTCTGCCCATTTTGCTGCCGAAGGGTGCAAGAGTGATTCAGCTGTTGCAGCGTTGGGTAGAGGATGAGGAACAAAAGCGCGGTTATCTGCTGACCAAAACGCCGTTGATGGCCAAGCGCGAGCTGTACAAAATTTCCGGCCACTGGGATCATTATCTGGACGGTATGTTTGTTTTGGGCGATCCCAACGATGAAACTAAGGAATGCTTCGCGCTGCGTCCCATGACCTGCCCGTTCCAGTACCAGGTTTACCTGAACAGAATGCGCTCCTATCGCGATTTGCCGATGCGTCTGGGCGAAACATCTACCTTGTTCCGCAACGAGGACTCCGGCGAGATGCATGGTTTGATTCGTGTACGTCAGTTCACCATTTCCGAGGGACATCTGGTTCTTCGTCCGGAACAGCTGGAAGAAGAATTTAAGGGTTGTCTGGAGCTTGCAAAATATATGCTCGATACCGTTGGTATGCTGGATCACTGCACATTCCGCTTCTCGCAGTGGGATCCTGCAAACCCCAAGAACAAATATGAGGGTACCCCGGAGCAATGGGAACACGCACAGAGCGTCATGAAGCAGATTCTGGACGATTTGAACGTCAAATATGAGGTTGGCATTGACGAGGCCGCATTCTATGGTCCCAAGCTGGATATCCAGTATCACAATGTGTACGGCAAGGAAGACACCATCGTCACACTGCAAATCGATATGCTGCTGGCAGAACGCTTTGGCATGGAATATGTGGACGAGGACGGTCAGCGCAAGACGCCGTATATCATCCACCGTACCTCTCTGGGTTGCTACGAACGTACGCTGGCCTATATGATTGAAACCTTTGCAGGCGCTCTGCCCCTGTGGCTGATGCCCACGCAGGTCGCGCTGCTGCCCATTACCGACCGCAGCCACGAATATGCAAAGTCCATCGTGGAAAAGCTAAAGGCTGTTGGCATCCGCGCAGAGGGCGATTATCGCTCTGAGAAGCTGGGTTATAAGATCCGCGAGGCACAGATGCAGAAGACGCCGTATATGCTGGTCGTCGGCGACCGCGACATGGAAAACGGAACGGTTTCCGTCCGTACCCGTGGCGGCGTGGATTTGGGCGCAATGACGCCGGACGCATTTATCGCCAGAGCCTTGCAGGAAATCGCCAGCAAGGATCGGAGCTTTTAATCTAAATTAAACCATTGATACAAATCCCGGGAAGCATCTTTTATTGCTTCCCGGGATTCTTTATTCTGCGCGCAAAGAAAAGCCGTTACATGGCGCATCCTTGAAAGGATGGCCGTGTAACGGCTTTGCATTCCACAATATAGCCGGGTTGCTAACGCTGTGCCAAATCAGGAATTGGTGTTGTTGTTGGCAGCTGCGAAATAATCCGCCGTTGTGATTGCGTGCTTGCGGTACTGGCGCATATCGTCGTTGACAACGATTTCATTGGAATGTGCATTTGCCTCGTACCATTCCTCACGCGCAGCGTCTACCAGAGAGTCGGTTACAAGGTGCTTCTGATAGTTTTCGCCATAACCGTTATGCCAGATGACATAGTAGCCATTGTCGGTTTCAAACTGCTTCCAGGTGCCTACACCGGGGTTGCTGAAAATCCAAGCGTTGGCTTCGTCGCCGAAGGTTGTTCCGTTGCTCTTGTTGACGTGATCCTTTACACCGTTGTCGGAGGAAACGCCGCTGTCTTCAGAGTATTCCTTGATCAGGGCGTCAAAGTTATCCTCGGTGGCGTTGCCGGTCAAGCTGTCAATCACGGCCTGATACTTTTCTTCTGCGGGGACGGTATCGGTGGTTTCATCTTCGGCATTGTCTGCGGTATCGTCTTCGGCATCTTCGGTGTCCTTTTTAATATAGATGACCTTCAGATTTGCCATATCGTAATTGTGGTCGTCGCGGGAAATGAACTTGACAACATAGTGAATATCGCCGTCCTCGCTGCTGAACATCTCCACATCGCCTTCTTTACGGGCGCTGTCAAAGAGCCACTTTGCGGTTTGCTCATCGGTAGATTCGGTAGCGGAGGTCATGTTGCGATCTGTGAATTCGGTTGCTTTCCCTTCGTCAAATGCAGCCTTCATGCTCTGTGCATCTTCCAGCGCCTTCTGCAATTCTTCTTCGGTGGCGTCGACATGGTTGCCGTCTTCGTCCGTGGTGCCGGTGGCATGGGAGGAGAACATATGGTAGCTCACGCCGTCAAAGGCAGAGGGATCCTCGTCATAAGCAGCCTGGATTTCCTCATCCGTAAATTCAAAGCTGTCATCGCTGTTGTGTTCCTGATAGAATTCCGTGGCGATTCGCTGTGCTTCAAGATATTCGCGATAGTTATCCAGATTACAGCCGGAGCCATAAATGGAGGCCAGGTACAAGTCGGCGTTGTTGTAGCCGTTGTTTTCGGCGGTGGTCTTTACGTTTTCGATGGTAGAGTCAATGTATGATTTCGCATCGTCGGAAAGAGAAGCGCCTTCTGCTTCGGCCGCCTGCTTCAAGTTGTAAATTTCACGGGCAGCTTGTTCTGCGCTGCCAAGGAAGTAGGCGTCCCAAGTATCATATTCTTCCGCGTCTTCCGTGTTGCCAAAAAGGGAAGCGCCGGAATATTCCTGCTGGTCAAGGGGCAGATCGGGATTAAAGAACATGGAGATGTAAGAGCCGTAGCTGCTGTAGAAGCTATTGATTTGATCCATATAGAAATAGTTCAGAACCGGAACGGAGATGTTGTCGGAGCCGATCGTGGCGGCTGCGACGTTGACATCATAGTCAGGCTCAAGCAGCTTTTGTTCTTCGTGGTGATTGTGAATCAGCATACCAACAACAATGGCAGCAATTACAACAACAAAAACGCACATGACAATGATGGTGTCGCGGGTCGATTTGGACAAACCGGATGTTTTCTGCTGCGTGGCAGCCTTTTGCATATTGCGCTCTTTCTTTTTGCGTGATGCACTCATGGTGAAATCAGTCCTCTCATTTACTATGCGGCGCTTTTGTCCGCAGATACTGCAAATTATTATAGCGTTTTTTCGCGAAGGTTGCAAGAGAAATTCTGCTCAGCGGGGTAAAACTTAATAAAATTTACATATTCTTAATATTTCCGTGCAGATTCTCGTGCAACTTCACAACAAAAACTGTAAAAAGACGCTTTATTTGCGCAAAAAAACCCCGCTGGGCCGTGTGAATCCAGTTATAACCTGCACAGAAGGCAGGTGGGTTGCCGCTCTATGCCTTCGCTGCTTCCAACATCCACATACAGTCAAAGCTGCAGCGGGAGGCCTGCAATCCAGCACAGAAGTCGAGCATCCCTGAAACATGATGTGGGTTTAAATGGACCCATCACGCACCGAGCAGGGTAGATATCGAATTATTCGCCGTTGTTTTCTTCCTCATCATAGAGCTGATCCATCATCAAATCGTAAACGGTTTGCAGCTCTGTGGCGTCTTCTACCGCACACAGGAGGTCTTCTCCGTCTTCCGTGACGCTCTTTAAAATACTGACCTCAAGATCTTCCGATTCATCGTCCATGGCCGGAATCAAGGCCAGATAGGTGGAATTGTTGTAATCCAACGTGGCCAAAACCTCAAGCTCGTATTCAATTCCGTCCTCGTCGGTGATTGTGATGAAATCATCCCCGTAATTTTGTTCCATTGGGAACCTCCGTTGCATTTTATAGTCCTATTTTATACAGACTGTGCCAGAAAATCAAGAGGAAATTTCAGAAAGTTCATTGTTTATTTTGCCTGAATTTTCGACTGATTTTTTGGTTGAAACGAAAAAACGGAAAATTTCCCGTGAACAGTATGCGCACAATTGGAGAAAATATAACCGGATCGGCGCCGTCTGAAAAAAGCGGTTCCGTTCAAATATTAAATTTACGTGAATTGTGTGCAAAAGAACGATTTTTGGTCGGATAGAATTGACAAGCGTGTTATAATAATAGTGTCAGTCTGTCAAAAAATGATATGCGGCAATTTGATTGAATGTTCCGGAGCTGTTTTCAAATCTCGCTTTTGAATGGCTCCTTTTCCGAAATGCGTGTGCGGAGGAAATAACTGTATGGCAAAAGAAAAGAAAAATAAAGAAAAGTCCGCCCCGGCGAACCGCGGCTCCAAAGGACGCACGGTCGGCAGAGTTTTGCTGGGAATTTGGAATGTGATTGGCGGCACGGTGCTGCTGGCGTTGAAAATCATCGGCACCGTGCTGATCTTGGGCGTCATTGCCGGTCTGGTGTTTGTGTCTTATATGACGACTTACCTGTCAGAAACCGTGATTCCGGAGGCAACGGATTTTGCCGAAAATCTTCAGCTTGACGCAATTTCCCTGCCGCAGACATCGTTTATTTACTATTACGATTCTCTCACCGGGGATTACCACGAGATGCAAAAGCTCGATACAGCGCAAAACCGCGTTTGGGTGTCTTATCAGGACATCCCGCAGGAGTTGGTTTATTCGGCTGTTGCCATCGAGGATAAGCGCTTTTTTGACCATGAGGGCGTCGACTGGATCACCACGGGCAAGGCCTGCTTGCAGATGTTCCTGGGCACCGGCTCCGCCGGCGGCTCGACTATCACGCAGCAGCTGATTAAAAACCTGACCGGAGAGGATGAGGTCACGGTTCACCGGAAAATTCAGGAGGTGTTCCGCGCACTTGAGGTGGAAAAGCTCTATTCTAAAAAGGAAATCATGGAGTGGTATCTCAACACGATCTTCCTGGGTGAGGGCTGCTATGGCGTGCAAAGTGCAGCACGCGTCTATTTTGCAAAGGACGTTTCCGAGCTGACGGTCGCAGAGTGCGCCAGCATGATCAGCATTACCAACAATCCCTCCCTTTTTGACCCCTATATCCGGCCGGAGAACAACCGTGAGCGTCAGATGATCGTTCTGTCGCAGCTGCATGAGCAGGGATATATTTCAAAGGAAGAATACGATGGCGCAAAGGCGCAGGAAATGGTGTTCCACAGCAATTTCGGCGAGGACGAGGAAGTATATCGCTGTGCGGAGTGCGGGTTTGAAGGTGGCCGCGATAAGTTCGTGGAGAACGAGGAAGAAAAGCGCTGGTATTGCCCGCAATGCAACGCACCCACAGGAATTGCGCCGGAGCAGGAATGTTACAGCTACTTCACCGATACGGTCTACCGCGATGTGCTCAACGACTTAATGGAGCAATATGGCTACAGCGAGCGGGTCGCCGTTCAAAAGCTGACAACCGGCGGCTATAAGATCTATGCGACCATTGACATGGAGGTACAGCGTCAGGCAGACAAGATTTACGAAGATTTGTCCAACGTGCCGTCAACGGCCAGCGCCCAGCAGCTGCAATCCGCCATGGTCATTGTGGACAATGCAAGCGGTGATATTGTTGCCATCGCCGGTGGCGTGGGCAAAAAGCAAGGAAGCCTGTGTTGGAACTACGCGACGCAGTCCCGGCGTCAGCCCGGCTCGTCCATCAAGCCGATCACGGTCTACGGCCCGGCGCTCGATGCCGGAATTATTAACCCGGGCACCGTTATCGAGGACTCCCCCTTTGATGAGGAAAGCGGATGGCCGCTCAACGACAACCGTTATTATTCCGGTAACGTGACCGTGACAAGGGCTGTGCTGGCGTCCCTAAACACTGTGGCAGTTAAGATTTTGGATCAGCTGGGTGTGGATAAGGGCTTTAGCTATGCGCAGGACAAATTTGGACTTTCCACGCTGGTTGAATCCAAGGTGATCAACGGCAAGGATTACACCGACCGCTCTTTGGCGCCGCTGGCGATGGGTGCTTTGACCTATGGCGTTACGGTTCGTGATATGAGCCAGGCCTTTGCGGCGCTGGCCAACAGGGGTGTGTTCCGTGATGCCAGAACTTATACCAAGGTGGTCGACAGTGACGGCAAGGTCGTTTTGGATAACCATCAGGACAGCCATGTTGCCATCTCCGAAAAGGCGGCATGGTATACGACAAGTATACTGAATAATGCAGTTATGAACGGTTCAAGCTATTTTGCACAGATCGACGGCATCGATGTGGCAGGTAAGACAGGCACTTCCGCCGATGATACCGACCGCTGGTTTGCCGGCTATACGCCGTATTACTCGGCTGCGGTTTGGTGCGGATATGACGAGCCGGAAGAAATCGTGCTCACCGACGGCGTTGGCCACAATCCGGCTACCCATATGTGGTCGCTGGTGATGAACGAGCTGCACAAGAATAAGGAGGGCGCACGGTTTGACGCATATGGCGCCAGCGCCCAGGTTACAATTTGTGTCGATTCCGGGAAAGTTGCGGGCGATGCCTGCAAAAAGCTGATGGGGGAAGACAATGAGCTGTCAGACAGAACCGAACGTGTCATTCTGTTGCAGGAAGATATGTTGGACAAAACCTGCGATATGCATAAGATGATGAAAGTCTGCAAGCAATCGCATATGCCGGTTTCGGAATACTGCGAACTGATGGAAGCGGAAACCGAGGAAGTGGGCGTGCTGATAAGGGACGAGGATGGAAACAAAGTCAAACAGGAGGTTTGCGACATCCACACAAAGCAAGCATTTGCAGAATTGCAGAAACCGAAACCAGACGACCCGTCGGAATCTTCTTCGGATGACGAACACTCCCCGGATGAACCCAACGACCCGGATGACCCGAATGATCCCAATCATCCGGGCAGGCCGGATGATACGGGCGACCCAATACCGGATGAAACCCCATAACAGATAACAGGAGTACAGCAATTATGTGGATATCGGATCAATGGCAGGATTATGAGGTGATCGACACCTCCGGCGGAGAAAAGCTGGAGCGCTGGGGGAAATATATTCTGGTGCGCCCCGACCCTCAGGTGATTTGGGACACCCCGCGCACCAACAAATTGTGGCACAATTATCATGCCAGATATGCCCGTTCCAGCTCCGGCGGCGGCAGGTGGTCGACCAACCATCTGCCGGAGCGCTGGCAAATCCATTACGGAAGCCTGTGCTTTAACGTTAAGCCTATGAATTTTAAGCATACGGGCGTTTTCCCGGAGCAGGCGGCAAACTGGGACTTTATTCAAGATGCGATCCGGACGGCAAACAGGCCGGTAAACGTACTCAATCTGTTTGCCTATACCGGTGGTGCGACCTTGGCTGCTGCGGCGGCGGGCGCTTCGGTTTGCCACGTGGACGCGGCGAAGGGTATGGTCGCATGGGCAAAAGAGAATGCGGCATCGTCGCATTTGAGTGATGCCCCCATCCGCTGGATCGTGGATGATTGCGCCAAATTCGTGGAACGCGAGATTCGTCGCGGACATCGGTATGACGCAATTATCATGGATCCGCCGTCCTATGGCCGTGGGCCGTCGGGTGAAATCTGGAAGCTGGAATCGGATTTGTACCCCTTTGTCAAGCTGGTGTCGCAGGTACTGTCCGACCAGCCGCTGTTTGTTATCATCAATTCTTACACCACCGGCCTTGCACCGTCTGTGGTGGGATATATTCTTGACAGCATTTTCACGACCAAGTGGGGCGGCGCCACACAAGCGCAGGAGCTTGGCCTGCCGGTGACGGCATCGGGGCTGGCCTTGCCCTGCGGAGCTACCGGCCGTTGGGTGTGTCATAAGGAGTAAACATGGAAGCTGTTGTAAAGACCTCGCAATTGACATATTCTTATGCCGATGAAGAGGGAAAAAAGCTGCCGCCGGTATTGGAAGGACTGGATTTGTCGATTGAAAAGGGCAGCTTTGTTGCAATTTTAGGACATAATGGCTGCGGCAAGTCCACGCTGGCCAAGCATTTCAACGCCATTCTGCTGCCCTGCGGTGGCAGCGTTTGTGTGTTTGGCATGGATACTGCGGACGAATCGCAGCTGCTGGCCATTCGGCGGACGGTTGGTATGGTATTTCAAAACCCGGACAACCAAATCGTTTCCAACGTGGTGGAAGAGGACGTGGCGTTTGCCCCGGAGAATTTGGGCGTTCCCTCCGAGGAAATCCGCCGGCGCGTGGATGAAGCGCTGAAGCTGGTCGGAATGTACGACTATCGAACCCACGCCCCGCATCTGCTCTCCGGCGGTCAGAAGCAGCGCGTTGCAATCGCCGGTGTGATCGCAATGCGCCCGGATTGCATTGTGCTTGACGAGCCGACCGCGATGCTCGACCCGCAAGGACGGCGGGAGGTACTGGAAACCATCTCCGATTTGAACCGAAAATACGGCATGACCGTGATTTTGATCACGCACCATATGCAGGAGGCAACCTATGCCGACCGCGTCATCGCCATGGCAAAGGGAAAAATCGTCTTGGACGGAACGCCAAAGCAGGTATTTTCCCAGGTAGAGGTTCTGCAATCCGTGGGACTTACGGTTCCGGACACCACACAGCTGCTGTATTCGCTGAATCAGGAAGGATACCGTTTGCCGCTGGATGCGCTGTCCGTGGAGGAGTGCGCCCAAGCACTCAAAAAAGCACTGACTTGACACGTTGGAGGAATCAATTTGCCACCTTTGATTGAGGTACAGGAATTGTGCCATGTGTATGGAACGGGAACGCCGTTTCAGCACACCGCAATTGAACATATCAATTTTACCGCCCAACGGGGCGAATTTATTGGCATTATCGGCCACACCGGTTCCGGAAAATCCACACTGATCCAGCATCTGAACGGCCTGCTGAAGCCGACCTTCGGCAAAGTCCTGCTGGACGGAACCGACATTTGGAAGGATAAGCAGACCACCCGCCAGGCACGGTTTCGTGTGGGATTGGTATTCCAATACCCGGAGTATCAGCTGTTTGAGGAAACCGTGTTCCGGGATATCGCGTTTGGCCCCAAAAATATGAAGCTCAGCGAGCAGGAAATCCGCCGCCGGGTACTGGAGGCAGCCGGATTTGTGGATGTGCCGGAGGGGGTTCTGGAGAAATCTCCCTTTGACCTGTCCGGCGGACAAAAGCGCCGCGTAGCGATCGCAGGCGTGATTGCCATGGAACCGGATGTGCTGATCCTTGACGAACCGACCGCCGGACTTGACCCGGAGGGACGTGCAGGTTTGCTGCGGAATCTACAAGACTATCGCAAGCAAAAGCACGCTGCCGTTATTATGGTCAGCCACTCGATGGAAGAGGTCGCAATGATGGCGGATCGCCTGATCGTACTCAACCACGGAAAAATTGCAATGGAGGGGACGCCGCAGCAGGTGTTCTCCCATGCGCAGGAGTTAAAGGACATGGGGCTGTGCGTGCCGCAGGTTACCGAGATTTTTTTGCGCCTAAAGGAGCTTGGCGTAGATGTCGATCCCTGCGTGTATACCGTGCCGCAGGCGGTACAGGCGCTGCGAACCCGGAAGGGGGGAAGCGGCCGTGCTTAAGGATATTACGCTTGGACAGTATTTCCCCGGCAATACGCCGATCCACCGGCTGGATCCCCGCACCAAGTTGATTTTGGTCATCGTGTACATTGTTGCACTGTTTTTGGCAAAGGGCTTTGTCGGCTATCTTGTGATTATTTGCTTTTTGGGTACCGTCATGGCGATGTCCAAAATTCGCCCAAAGACGGCACTTAAGGGAATCAAGCCGCTGATATTTATTATTATTCTCACCGGCATTCTCAATATTTTCTATACAAAGGGCAGCGAGGAAACCCTGCTTGTGGATTGGTGGATCTTTACCATTTACAAAGAGGGCGTGATGAACGCGATATTCATGGTGCTGCGGATTTTTCTGCTGATCGCCGGCACATTTATGCTGACGTATACAACCTCTCCGATTGCCCTGACAGACGGCTTGGAGCGCCTTTTGCGGCCCTTGAAAAAAATCAGGGTGCCGGTGCATGAGCTGGCGATGATGATGGGAATTGCACTGCGCTTTATTCCCACTTTGATTGAAGAAACCGATAAAATCATGTCTGCGCAAAAGGCGCGCGGCGCTGATTTTGAAACCGGCAACCTGATTCAGCGTGCCAAGGCACTGGTGCCGATTTTGGTGCCGCTTTTTGTCAGCGCATTCCGCCGGGCAGAGGAGCTGGCGCTTGCTATGGAATGTCGCTGCTACCACGGCGGCGAGGGCAGAACCCGCATGAAGCAGCTGCATTTTCATGGGGGAGATTTTTTCGCATTCGGAATTGGCACGGCATTGCTGGCTGCAATGATCGTGCTGCGGCATTTTGGACTGTGACGGAGGCGTTTTTGTGCGAAATATAGCGCTCTTTTTAATGTATGTCGGCACAGCCTATCACGGCTGGCAAATACAAAAAAACCAGCAAACCGTTGAACAGACGCTGGAGGAGGCCACGGCGAAGGTAGTGGGACACTCTGTGCACATTACCGGCTGCGGCCGAACCGATGCCGGCGTCCATGCAAAAAAATATGTGGCAAATTTTCGGACAACCGCCACCATCCCGGCAGAGCGCTTGCCCTATGCGCTCAATTCCTACCTGCCACACGACATCGTTGTCACCCGCGCTATGGATGTGCATGACGGCTTCAACGCCATCGGCTCCTGTGCGCGGAAAGAATATACCTATTATATTTACAATTCCCGCCTGCGCGACCCGTTTTATGTAAACCGTGCATGGTTCTATCCTCGCCATCTTGACGAAGCGGTGATGCAGCGGGCAGCCGACCAATTTGTTGGCACGCACGATTTTGCTGCGGTGCGCTCAGTGGGTACGGACGTAAAGTCCACTGTCCGCACGGTGTATTATTATCAGGTTGCACGACAGGGCGATTTACTTTCGCTGCGCGTCTGTGCCAACGGTTTTTTGTATAATATGGCACGCGCAATGGCAGGAACGGTGGTCTATGCGGCGGAGGGCAAGATTTGTCCGGAGGAGATCGGAGAAATCTTGCGTCGCGGCGACCGAACCGCAGCAGGCCCCACCGTGCCGCCCGGCGGTCTTTATATGACAAAGCTCTGGTACGATGACGGGCAGGTGAAGTTTGATGTCTGATCGCAAAATCATTTCCATCAACGAAGCCAGAGAAAAGCAGCAGGCGAAAAAGCGCCCGTCCCGTGCAAAAATTTGGCTGTTTGCGGCAATTATTTTTGCAATGCTCGTGGTGCTGGCGCTGATCTTTCTGGATGAGGAATTAAATCTGGACAAGGTACGCCGCTTTTTCACCTACTTTACCGCTTCCGACCAGGCAGGTTATGGCGAGTTTAGCTTTGATGCAAACCATTCCAACGCCTACGCGGCCTTTGATGGCGGGCTGGCAGTCGCCGCGCAAAGCGGACTGCGCACCTATGCCGCAAATGGCACCGAGGTGGCGCTCAGCCAAACGTCGATGTCTGCGCCGGCCATTGCCGCATCGGACAGCTTTGCCATGGCATACGATATCGGCGGCGACAGTATTTTGGCGGTCGACCGGGTAGGGAAAACCTGCCTGGACTTAAAGGCCGAGGGGACGATTTTCGACTTGGATTTGGCAAAAAGCGGCTATTTCTGCTACACCATGTCCGGCGAGGGCTACAAGACGGTATTGGTCGTCTATAATGCCGACCGGCAGGAGATCTATCGCTGGAATTCCGCAACGGACTATCTCAATTGCTGTGCAATTTCCAAAAACGGACGCTATGTTGCAGCAATCAGCGTTGGCCAGACGGATACCGCATTTTCCGGCACGGCGCTGGTGCTGCGGACGGATGAAACCGAGCCATATGCGCAGATCCCATTGGGAAGTCAGGCAATCTATGATTTGGCATTTTTGGATAACGGCAATTTGTGCGCGATCGGAGAAAGTTCTGTGCAGGTGATGGATGTTGACGGCACACTTGTGGGCGAATATTCTTACGAAAATGCACAATTGGCCGATTTCAGCATCGACAGTGACGGTATTGCGCTGTACCTGAGCGACCTACAGGGCGGCCAGCTCGCCGTACTCGACGAGGATGGGCAGTGCCTGCAAAGTAAGACACCGGACAAAGCGCCGGTGAGCATCAGCCTGTGCGGGAAATACCTTGCAGTCTTGATGCCAAATGAAATAACAATTTACAATCGGGATTTTGAGGTGTACTGGCATTCAACAAATATCATAACAGCCAGCCAAGCACTGATGCGCAAGGACGGCACGGTGATTTTGGCGGGCGGTAGCCGGGCAACGCTTTATCTCCCAGATTGAACAAATTTCCGACTTGCAATCGGAATAAAATGTGATATACTATTCTCCAAAGCGAAACGGCATCGATTTCGATGCAATCTGTTTGACAAATTAAGGAGGTACGAGAATGACTCCAACCCTGTGTTCCAGGTGTAAAAAGAATGTTGCGGTTGTGTTTATCACAAAGATTGAAAATGGCGTCAGCACCAATGAAGGGCTGTGCCTGAAATGCGCAAAGTCGCTCGGCATCAAGCAGGTAGACGATATTGTGCAGCGGATGGGCATTACAGATGAAGATCTGGACAATATAAGCGGTGAAATGACATCCATTTTGGGCGAAGAGCCGATGGATGAAGAGGAAGACGATGAAACGGAAAGCCAAACGGCTACTTTTCCTTTTTTAAACAAACTGTTCGGCGGCCGGGGCGATGAACTGGCCAAAGCGCCTGAACAAGGCGACAGGCCGAAAAAAAGCGAACAGCCGGCGCGCGCCCCAAAGGGGAAAAAGAAAAAGTTTTTGGATCAATATTGCCTGAATTTGACCCAAAAGGCAAAGGCCGGCAGTCTGGACAAGGTGATTGGCAGGGAAGTGGAAACCGAACGGGTCATTCAAATCCTCAACCGCCGTCAGAAAAACAATCCTTGCCTGATCGGCGAACCCGGCGTCGGCAAGACCGCCATCGCCGAGGGGCTGGCGCAGAAGATCGTGGCCGGAGAGGTTCCCTACA
>CAMDZY010000009.1 GCA_945910975.1 uncultured Clostridia bacterium
CCTTGTCGATGTAGGTATGGACGTCGTTGGTGTACAGAACAACGACTTCTTCCTTTTCAGGAGCGGGAGCGTCGATCTTTTCGATTTCTTCTGCAACCGTGTTGCGCAGCTGCAAGGTGGTGTTGTTGACGCCAACAGCACCGGTGAAGTTGATCTTATCGCCAACAGCCAGTGCCCAAGTGCCGTCTTCGTTCTTGCCGATGACTGCCTTGTAGATCTGGATCTCGTTGCCGTTTTCATCCTTGACCGTGAGGTTGGGGAGGGAGTATGCGCCGTTGTTATCAAAGATATCGGTGACTTCCAGATTCTTGATGGTAACATAGGTGCAGATGTCTGCGGTTGTCAGAGTGTCGACAGTCTTTTCGGCTGCTGCCAGTTCCAGACCTTCGGACAACTCAACGGTTGCGGAGGACAGTTCGGGCAGGCCTCTAAAGGTAGCGCGAGCGCCGGTTGCAACAACGGTATCGCCCAGTGCAATGCCTTCGGCAGCTGCCGGCAGATATGCGCAGATAGCGCCGGTTGCATCCTGCAGGTAGACGTTTTTGCCGTCGATCATGGTAACAACGCCCTTGACAGTGAACGCTGCGCCGTCAGTGCCGGCGAGAGCTTCTGCGATGGTGCTGTATTCCGGAGCGGGGGGTTCTTCTTCACCGACGATCACTTTCCAAGTGGAGGTGATGGTGGGATCGATGGTTTTCTTCTCGCGGATGTAATCAGCGATCAGAGATCTTGCCTGACCAAGGTCTTCGCCCTGGATCATGTCGAACTGTGTGGAATAGATCACACGATCGGGGTCGTTTGCGATAAATTCGCAGCCGTTATCGTTCAGATACTTCACATAGTTGCCGCCGCCGTTGTAACGGTAGTTGTTGAGAACCACGGTGAAGGTATCGTCGTCCTTCACTTCCTCGCCGTTGTAGGTCATGGAAGTGATGCGGGAGCCTGCTTCCTTGCTGCAATCGATGGTGTAGGAGAAGCCTTCGCCATAGATCGTGTCATAGTAAGTCAGGTCGCCGTTGGTGACATAGGGATTGCCGTCGCCGTCAACTCTGACCTTGGTAGCGGCAAATTCCAGCCAGGTGCGAACTTCCTTGCCGCTCATTCTGATCTGATAGAACCAGTTTTCAAAGCGGTACAGACGGAACAGATCGCCCAGCGTGATGGGGCCGGCGGGGATCAGGTTGGCGTTGCTGCCGGAGGTCAACGGTGCGGAGATGGAAAGCTGTGCGATGGTGTCGTCGCTTGCATCGTCCGGCGTGTTCAGACCGGTGCGGTCATAAGCGCCCCACATCTGAACGGTGTTGACGAAGTCCATGAATGCAGAAGGAGCAGTACCCAGATTTGCTGCCGGGAAATCGCCGCTGGCAGTGCCGAGAGGCTCATTCATGTACTCATTCCAAGTAGCATCTTCATAGGGCTTGAGCAGCGCGACGAGGTTTTCGTCGAGATCCTTGCCTTCCATGTTGGGAACGGTTGCATCCAGCTCATAGGTGCCTTGGGTCTTGTTGTAGGTAACTACAACCTGACCGATTGCGCGAGCCTTGGTGAACGGCTGAACAACAGGAACATTTTTGCCGTCTTTGTTTGCAATGTTCAGAACGCGGTTCTGATGCTCATGGCCTGCGAAAACGAAGTCGACAGTGTTGGTTTCCTGGACAAGCTGTTCGATGTAGTCGGAGCCCGCCTCGGAATTGACACCGCTGTGGGAAACGAGAACGATCATGTCGGCATTGTCGAGCATTTCCTGTTCGTAGTGCTTGTAGGTTTCAATGGGATTTGCAAAATAGATGCCTTCCCACTTGTCGGGGGAGTCCCACTTTGCAATGTTGGGATTGCCGATGCCCATGATAGCGACCTTAACGCCCTGGAAATCACGGATGATATAAGGTGCATAGCCCTTCCAGGTTGCCCAGTCTTTGCTTTCATCGGAGTTGGTGGCAGCATCGAGGTAGTTCGCCATGCTGACTGCCATCTGCTTTTCGGTTTCAGTGGAAGCGCTGGTAGCGTAATCCAGCTGACGGTTGAGGATGTTCAAGCCGTAGTTGAATTCGTGGTTGCCAACAACCCACATATCGTAGCCGATGGTGCGCAGAGCCTTGACGGCAGGATCGTCTACCTCGGGCTTCTGGAATGCGTAGTAGTAGGTGAACGGTGTGCCCTGAATGGTGTCGCCGCTGTCGGCAACAAACACGTTGTCTGCACCATATTCTGCTCTGACAGAATCAATGTAAGTAGCAACGCGGGTCAGGCCACGTTTGTAAGCGCCGCTCTGTGCCTGATCGACCGTGTAGTCCGTTGCATAGATCTGGCCATGGAGGTCAGAGGTGTCCATGAACACGAACTTTACGATTCCGTCATCAACGGGGGGATCGGGATCCACGATTGCGGTTGTCTGCTTGTAGAGCGCTACGGCTTCCTGACCGGAGCTATAGCAGGAGAACCGCGGTGAGCTGTTGTTGTGGCGAATGTTCTGCGGGCCTTTGTCGCCCTTGCTCGTTGAGCTTTCCGCCACGATGGCTGCTTCGCCGGTTTCCCCGATGGTAACGGTCCATTTGCCGTTTTCCTCAAGGGTTTCCGACGTCAGCAGATAGTTTGCGCCATCTGCGGCGGTCAGGTAGCCTGTGCCATCATTGAAAGCGAACTTGCCGTCGCCGGCATCTTCCAACGTGAACACGGAAACACCTTCGCCGGGGGTCAGGGTGTCGCCATCTTTTGTGATGTCGGCACGATTGCGGAAATCGCTGGTGCCTTTGCCGGCGCTGGCGCCCATGGCAAAGTCACGTGTTGCAGCCGCAATGATGACCTTGTTGCCCGCAGCGAGGTTGGATGCGTCGGTAACCAGCGTGTAGCCGGCATCCTCAGCACTTGCCATCAAAGTCAGGCCGCTGAACATGGAGATAATCATGCACAGTGACAGTACCAATGACAGCACTCGTCTTGTGAGTTTCATTTGAGTTCCTCCTTATAATTTTTCGTTCAGGGCATAGTTGCCCCAATTCGATAAATGTATTATATCAATAATCACAATTCTTTTCAAGTAGCAAAGTCGTTTTTAGTGTAATTTTACCATCTTGACTTCGTAATTCCTTAAATTCCAAACTTTTTACACATTTATGCAGCGGTTTTTATCCAATTTTGGGGCTTTTAGATAAAAAAAATTGGACAAATGCAATTCTTTCCATCGTGTGATTTTTTCCGCGTAAGAAACAAAAAATCGGAAAGCGGTTTCAAGTGCAACAGTCATATTGCTGCAAGAGGACACATATGCTTGTACCAATCAAACGAAGAGGTGATGAAAATGTGCAAACGGGGAATCAGCCTGGTTTTGGCATGGGTGCTGCTGTTGGGCGCACCCGTTGCGGTGCAGGCAGCGGAGTTGGACATTTCCGCGCCATCGGCCATTTTGATGGATGTGGCGACCGGCACGGTGCTTTACGAAAAAAATGCCGACGAAAAACTCGAGCCTGCCAGCGTGACCAAGGTCATGACGCTGCTACTTGTGATGGAAGCGCTGGATTCCGGCAAAATCGGCTGGGACGATATGGTCACGGCTTCGGACGCAGCGGCGGCCAAGGGTGGCAGTCAGATCTATCTGGAGCCGGGCGAGCAGCTGTGCATGGAGGAAATGCTCAAATCCGTGGTCGTGGCGTCGGCAAATGACTGTGCCACGGCGCTGGCCGAGCACGTAGCGGGAAGCGAGACTGCCTTTGTGGAGCTGATGAATCGCCGCGCGCAGGAGCTGGGCATGGTCAACACGCACTTTGTCAACTGCACCGGCCTTGACGATGAGCCGGAAGCCGCCGAGCATCTGACCACCGCCCGTGATGTGGCGATCATGTCGCGGGAGCTGTTGCAGCATGATGAGATCCGCCGCTTTACGACCATTTGGATGGACACGGTACGCGACGGAAAATTCGGCCTTTCCAACACCAACAAGCTGGTGCGCTTTTACGACGGCACCACCGGTCTGAAGACCGGCTATACCTCCACCGCCGGACACTGCCTTTCCGCCAGTGCCGAGCGCGACGGCATTGAACTGCTGGCGGTCGTGCTGCACTGTGATTCCTCTCCGCACCGGTTTGAATCCGCCAAGGCGCTGCTGGACTACGGTTTTGCAAACTACGCGCTGGTCAATCCGGATCTGGACGGCCCGTTGGAAGCAATTGGAGTAAAATTGGGTGTCACCTCCACGGTCAACCCCATTCTAAGCGCCGGACAGCCCATTTTGATCGACAAATCCATGCAATCCTCTATCACCCGCGAGGTAACGATGCAGGAGGAGCTGGAAGCGCCCGTGGAGCAGGGCCAGCAGCTGGGAACCCTGTCCATCCGCGCCGGGGATCGTGTGCTGGCCGAGATCCCCATCGTGGCCGAAGACGCCGTCCCGCGCCTGACCTTTTGGCAGGTCGTGAAAAAGCTGCTCAGCGCTGTCTGCATGGGATAGCCTTTCCGCAGCAAATATACAGCGCCCGACTTTGCAGAAAGTCGGGCGCTTTTGCAAAGCTGGGTATGGGCGCTGTTTATAGACTTGTAGAGCGTTGTATTATCAAATTTTTGCTACATTTTGGACATAGAGTCCTTTTCTTACCGCATATTGAACTGTATACATTGTACCGCCTGTGTTTTCCGTAAGATAACACACGCAGGCACTGCTATTGTCTACTAAATGGCGATTTCGTTCATGCATACACCCTTTTGAGTATTCCTGAGAGATATAGACGACTTTATCCGCCTGTTCTTTTATACGCGCGTAAACCCTCCTATCTTCCTCCTTCCAGTGATTTGCCTGCGATACGCAAGGAAGGACAAGGATTAGCTTAATTTGTGGGTACTGACGTTTCAAATCTAATACCATTTTTTCCGCAAGCATATCAAACCCTAATGCTCCTCCTGCGCCAAAATATATGTATCCATTTTCAATCAACTTAATAAGCACCATTCTTAGCTTTCGTGAAATTTCTTCCAAATTCTCAGTTGGTATTCTTCTGTGCCCGCTAAAACAGCAAGTTACCCTTTTGCGATTCAGCATTTAAAAACCACCACCTAAACCTATTATAACATCTATCAACCATCAAATCAACGAAAATACAGCTTAAAAACAAATATTTTTGACGGTCATATAGGTTAATATAGGATATAGGTGGTGAGAACAGATGACCGAAAAGGATTTCTCCTTGCGTTTGGCGCAGCTGCGGGAGAAAAAGGGCGTTTCTGCCCGCGATATGAGCTTATCTATGGGGCAAAATCCCGGCTACATCAATAATATTGAGAGCGGAAAATCCATGCCATCGCTCTGTGGGATATTTTATATCTGTGAATACCTTGGCATGACGCCGAAGGATTTTTTTGATATTGAGGTTCAAAATCCCTCCAAGGCAACCGACCTATACCGGGTCGCAAGAGAATTGCCCGACGAACAGTTGGAGCATTTAATTGCGCTTGCAAAAGGGCTGCGAAAATAAACACAGGAGCTGTTTCACGAAGATCGTGTAACAGCTCCTTTTCATATAGATTTCTAAGGTGCCTTGCGGACATTCTCAGCTGCCGCAGAGCTTATCGACCGCAAGTGTGGCAGTGGGCTGGAAATAGATATCTCTGCCCTTGTTGCTTTCGTACATAAAATCTTTCAGCGGCTTGCTGGTGTAGCCGGAGAAGTCGCCGTAAATCGCGAATCGCACGCCGTAATTGATAAATTTCTGCAAAATTTCACCTGCCAGGCAAGTGCTCAGGATGAAAAAATCTCTTGTGATTGCCTCCTTGTTGAGCGCAATATTGGTGCAGTGCGTTTCATATTTTACTGACATCATCCAATCCAGCGCCGACTGCACGTCTGTCAGCAGCACTTTGTCGCTGTACACAACAGCCACTGCGGTATTATTTTTTTGAATCACTTCTATTTTCATCGTTTCCCCCTAATCCGTATAGCCGTACATCCCGCGCACGGAAACCTCGCCGGAAAAGACGGTACCTTGCTCGCCGTTGTCATAGGTGACGCGTAGGGCGGCGTTTTCGTCGATGCCGTCGGCGTGGGCGATGCGGGTTCCGGCGGCGGAGATGACCTGCACCTGCTCGCCGACGGTGATGCAGTCGGCGGTGTAGCGGGCGATCCAATCGGCCTTGTGGGTCAGACATTCGTCGGACATTTCCGCCAACCGGCAAATCATTGCGGCGGCCAGTCGGTTGCGGTCGATGGAATGTCCCAGCTCCATGGCCAAAGAGGTGGCGATGGGGCGAACCTCCTCGGGGAAGTCCTCCGGGGCATAGTTGCAGTTGACGCCTGCGCCGATGACAACGGTGTCCACCATGCCGCTTTCGGCTTCCACGGTCAGCTCCGTTAAAATGCCGCACAATTTTTTCGTCCCGATCACCAGATCATTCGTCCATTTGATACCGGGACGCAGCCCGGTGGCATCAAACACGGCCTGACAGACGGCTTCCGCCGCCAGCGCCGTCAGATGCAGCAGCTTGACCGGCTCCACGCCAAGACGCAGCACAACAGACAGGTAAACGCTGCGATCCTTGGGCGAATAAAAGCTGCGACCCAGCCGCCCGCGTCCGCCGGTCTGCTGATTGGCGACAATAACGGTTCCATGCGGTGCGGCGGGGAGCCGCTTGGCATAGGTGTTGGTGGAATCGACGGTTTCCAGAACGGTTAGGCGGTCGCGCCACGGATGAGAGCCAAGCGCCGCCAAGATGCCGGTTTTGCTCAAGCCCATCGCAGTTCCCGCCAGTCGGTAGCCACGACGGGGTGCCGATTCGATGCAATAGCCCTCCTGCCGCAGCGCATCGATCGCCTTGCAGACCGCCATGCGGGAGATCCCCAGCTGCCGGCTCATCTGTTCGCCAGAAAGAAATCCGTCGTTTTGTTGCAGCATTTGCAAAATTGCGTCCTTAGTCATGGTTTTGCTCCTTGATTTTTGGAAAAAGATGTGATATGCTTTCATTGTAAACCAATCAAATAAATATGGTTTACAATCAGGAGGGTATCAATGAAGAAAACAAAGTATCTGGTGCTGAGTGCCATGTTTGCCGCGCTTACGGCAATTGGTGCATTCATTAAAATCCCCGCAGGCTACACATCGTTTACCCTGCAGGTGTTTTTCACCCTGATGGCGGGTGCATTTCTCGGGCCGTATTACGGCGCGCTGTCGCAGCTGGTATACGTGCTGCTGGGGCTGGCCGGCCTGCCCATTTTCACCGAGGGCGGCGGGCTGATGTACGTAACCAAGCCGGGCTTCGGTTTTTTGCTGGGATTGATCCCGATGGCGTTCGTCACAGGCTGGATCGTGCGCAAGTGGGGACACCGCTTTTGGCTGCTGATCGCGGCGGGTGTGGCAGGACTTGCCGTCCTCTATCTGGTGGGACTTCCCTATTTATATTGTATCGTCAATTTCTATCTGGGCAGCACCATCAGCGCAGGCAAGGTTCTGCTGTCGTATTGTGTCATTTTCCTGCCGTTTGACGCGTTGAAGATCCTTGCAACGGCAATCTTGGGCAATCGCCTGATCCCAAGGCTGAATCGCCTCAATTGAATCGATCCAATCTGGCTGCGCCCGCTGCGCAGTCAGATTTTTCATGATTAGCGGCAGCATGGTTTAATCGTCAAAGCAGGTGGAAAAATAATCTGCCAATTCCTGTGCGCGGTCGGAAGCAAAGGGGGATTGGAGGTTACAGGCTTCCAGCAGCTGCAAAAAATCATCCTCCGATGCGGCATCGAGCAGCATCCGATAAATGTCCAGGCCATCATGCGTCTTGTCGGCTTCCATCTGATAGAGCTGTAACGCCACATCTGCGGAGGTACAATAGCTGATGACATAGAAAGGCGCGCTGAAAAAGTGGTTGATATCGATCCAAGACATCGTGTTGTACCAATCCATTCCGGACACGTATTGCCCATAGTCGCGCATGACCGCTTCATAGGTGTCGTTGATGGCATCCAGCGTCAGTTCCTTGTCCGATAGCTGGTAGACGCGGTCTTCAAAGTCGGCATAGGCGGCCTGGAACAGAAAAATATAATAGGTATCCTGCAACTTTAATTTCCGCAGGCGGGAAACGGTGTCCTCCGGCAGGTCGGAATAGAACAGGGACAAAAATTCCAAGCCCTGAGAGAAAATTTCGGCCGTATCGATGCAGGACTGTTCGCCTTCGCTGTGCATACTGTCCACAAAGTGGCCAAATTCGTGCGTCAGCGTCATGTAATCCGCCTCGGTTCCCTCCGGACTGATATAAACGAACGGTTCGTCATAGGCGCTGAGGTAGGTTTCAAACGAGCCGGGCATTTTGGAGGAAGACGTGGCGCTGTCCCACAGGTGGAAATTCTGCATCACGTGGAAATACCGATAAAATTCCTCGTCCATCTGATACAGCGTTTGGTTCAGCGCCCGTGTCACCTCGTCCATGTCCATCTCGCGATAGCTTGCGTAGCCGACCGATGCGCTGACTGCCGGGAAGAGCGGCGCGATGGTATCGCACAGCGCAGCGATATAGTCGCGCGCCATGGCAGGGGTGTAGTCGCGTTCGTAATAGAACTCGTACATATAATCCTGATAGCTGTCATACCCGGCAACCTGTGCCATCCGGCGGCGGAGCTTGATTAAATCAATGTAAATTTTGCCGGCTTCGGCATTGTATTTTTCGTAGTACGCAGGATAAATTTCGCCGTACAGCATCTCATAGTCGTCGGCATACTGTTCCGTCAAAGCCTGAAAATCCTGCTCTTTTCCGTCTATGACCACAGTCGGGCTGTCCTGCAAATTCATATAGGCCGTGACAAGGTCGGTTTCCTGTTGGGCAAGGGCGACAAAGGCTTCGTTGGTGTAGATGCGGTGGGTCAGATAAAAATCCAAACTGCCCTCGCCAAAATACGCCTGCTCCCAGTACGCCTTGTCATCCGATTGCGCCGCGGCGATGTATAGTTCCTCCATCGATGCCCGCAAATCGCTGTTTTCCTTTTCCAGCAGGTTGTATTCCGTTTCATAATAGGTATCGCTGAGATTTTTGCAATATTCCAGATAGGCCACCGAGCTCATGGTGGAGAAGGTGTCATAGGAAGCCTCCAACGCTTCGAGCGCGGCGAGGATCTCCGCATTGGACGAGCCATCGGAGAACATGGCAGTGGTAGCTTCGATCTGCGCTTGCAGCGCCTTTTCGTCCGGCCTCTCATATGCAATGTCGCCATAATCGACCAAATCCGAATAATCCGACAAATCGGGGGCTTCGGGCGCTTCGGTCGGTTCCGTTGGCGCGGCGGTGGGTCGTGTTGCCCTTGAAGGATGCTGCCTGGCCGGTGGGTCAAGGCGGAAGCTGCAACCGGTCAATAGCATTGCAATGACAAGCAGCAATGCCGTCAGCGCTTTACGGTTCATGGGATACCTCCTTCTTTTGATGCGTCAAGCGGGGAAGTTGGACAATTTTAAGAATACCGGGATTGCCACACCGCGCGCAGCGCAGCAGCGGAAGGTCAAACTGCGCACCGCAGCGTGGGCAAAATGCGCTGCTATGGCTTTTCGCATAGCGTGCCGGCGCACACAGTGCAAGCACAATGCAGGCAATCATCAGCGGCAGCAACACTGCGCAAAACATCACCAGCAAAAGCAGGTTGGAAACATCCAACAGTAAAATCAAATCATACATAGCATGGATGGAAATTGCCACAGCGGCGTGCAGCGGGATATAGCGGCGCTTGCCGGTTTCCGCCCACCGCAAAATGCCCAGCATCGCCACGGTGGTGCAGCAGATATGCACCGGCGTACTCAGCACGGAGCGTGCCAGTGCCATACCCCAGTGGAAGTCGCTGATCAGTGCGTACAAAACATTTTCCAGCATCGAAAAGGCACCGGCAGACAGTGCGCCGTAGGAAAACAGATCCAGCGGCGACATCACACGGCGCAGACAGGAGGTGCCGATCACCACGGCCAGCAGCTTGCCGCATTCCTCTACGGTACCGACAAAAAACGAAAACAGCGCAATCGTGCCAACGGTGCTGGGTCGGGCGGAAATCGCAGCGGTGAGCAGGGATTCAAGAAAACCGGCAACGAACAAGAACAGCAGCGAAAAGATAAACACATGGCTGCCGCAGCCCTTCCAGCGTGCAGTGAGGTAGGGCGAGTTCACGGACCACACCATGATGCCGACGCTCACCACGACAGCCAGAAGCAGCCCGATTCCCATATAAACGAAAGAAGGCAAATTCATCTCACCACCCCAACCATGTGCCCAGAAGATACACGACCAATTCCAGTGCCAAAATGCCAACGCTCAGCAGCGTCACCCAGCGGTAGAACGGGTACACCGGCGGCTGGGGCCGGCTGGGAGGAAGCAGCTCCCGAATGGGCGGCTGCGGACGATCCGAAGGAAATTGATTCGACTGCATGGCGACTCCCCTCTATACTTATACTATTTTAATTATATCAGAAACCGACAGAATGTAAAGAGCCAATCAAATTTTCGCCGGAAATCCTCTTGAAAACGCCGCCGCAGTTGTGTATGATAGGAGCGGAAAAAATGATAATTCACAGGAGGAGATCAATATGGCGGTAAATACGTCAAAGAAACTCAGAAACCAAATCATCTATTCCATTTTTGTCAGAAACTACAGCGAGGCGGGAACCTTTGCGGCGGTGCGGGCAGACCTTGACCGCATCAAAGCGCTGGGGACGGACATCATTTGGCTGATGCCCATCTACCCCATCGGCAAAGTGCAGCGCAAGGGCAGCGTTGGCTCTCCGTATGCAATTGCCGATTACCGAAAAGTTGACCCTGCGCTGGGAACGCAGGAGGATTTTGTGCAGCTGGTGGAGCAAATTCACGCGCGCGGCATGAAGTGCATCCTTGATATTGTATACAATCATACATCGCCGGATTCCTGGCTGGTGGCGCACCACCCGGAATATTTTTACCGCAAGCCGGACGGCAGCCTTGGCAACCGCGTGGGCGACTGGACGGACGTGATCGATTTGGACTATGCCAACCGCGATTTGTGGGAATATCAAATTGAAACCCTGCAAATGTGGGCAAAAATCGTCGACGGCTTTCGCTGTGACGTTGCGCCGCTCGTGCCATTGTCATTCTGGAAGGAAGCAAGAGAGCGGGTCGCAGAAGTCAACCCCGACTGCATTTGGCTCAGTGAATCCGTGGAGCCGACATTTATCCGCTCCCTGCGCGGGCAGGGCATCGCCGCACTGTCCGACAGCGAAATCTATCAGGCGTTTGATATGGCATATGACTATGATATCCACCACATTTTCCGCGATTACGTCGATGGGAAAGCCCCGCTGCAAAAGTATGTGGACGCGGTCAATATGCAAGAGGTCATCTACCCCGACAACTATGTCAAGGCGAGATTTTTGGAGAACCACGACCAGGATCGCGCAGCCTCCTTCCTTAAAACCGACGCCGCACTGCGCAACTGGACAGCGTTTGTCTATTTCCAAAAGGGTGCGGCCCTGATTTACGCCGGGCAGGAGAATCAAAATACGCACCGACCCAGCCTGTTTGAAAAAGACCCGATCTGCATGGATGGCAAGCATGACATTTCACCGCTGCTCACACGGTTGGCCGGCATCAAAAAACTGCCGGTGATGGCCGACAGCAGCTACAGCCTGACAGCGGTTCCCGAGCTGGGCGCGGTAGTCGGTGTGCATCGCGGCATCCACTGCGCCAAGCAGTTGGTTGGCGTATTCAGCTTTGAGGACAAGCAGGGTACGGTATGCGTGCCGCTACAGGACGGCATTTATCAAAATCTGGTCAACGGCGAGGACGTCACCGTGCAAAACGGACAAATTCTACTGTCCGCCTGCCCGGTTATTGCGGAAACGGGGGAAGCACGTTGAAAAAGCTGTTATGTGTTCTGCTGGTCGTTGCATTGGCGGCGGCGGGCGTGTGGCTGCTTTCGCGAACGCTGTTGGAAAAGCCGGAGCCAACGCAGTTGTATCATCCGTCCGCCGTTGCGACCGCGCCGGAGGAGGAAACGTCGGAACCCACACAGCCAACGACCGAGCCGCCCACCGAAGCGCCCACCGAGCCGGAAGATGACACAAGCTGGATGCTCACACTGGTCAACGCCGAGCACCCCGTTCCGGAGGACGCCGTCCCAACGGAGTTGACGGATCTGTTCAACGGCGAACAAGTGGACAGCCGAATCTATCCGGCATTACAGCAGATGTTCGACGACGCCCGCGCGCAAGGCGTCTACCCGGTCGTCAATGAGGGCTACCGCACCCATGAACGTCAGCAGCAAATCATGGAGCAACGGGTACAGGAATACATCGCGCAGGGCTATGAGGAAGCGGCCGCGCAGGAACTGGCGCAGAGTACCGTCGCCGTCCCCGGAACCAGTGAACACGAGTTGGGACTGGCGCTGGATATCATTGCCGACACGGAAAAGTGCGACAACGAAACCGTCTATAGCTGGCTGCGCGACAACGCGTACAAATACGGCTTCATCCTCCGCTACCCGGAGGACAAGGTGGACATCACCGGCATCGACTTCGAGCCGTGGCACTACCGCTACGTCGGCACCGAAGCCGCACAGGAAATCTATCAACAGGGCATCTGCCTGGAAGAATACCTACAATAAAAAAACGCACTGCATCGTTCCGAAAAATGCGTGGTGTAAATGCACCACGCATTTCAGGCTGTCGAAAAACTTCGTTTTTCGACAGAGTTCTTCCTCGCGGAAGAACATTGCCGGACGCTGCATCGCACTCGCCAAGTGCCTGTGGCACTTGGCTCGCACGTTTGCGTCCTGTAAGGTATTTTTTGTGACGCGCGTGTCGCCGCAAAAAATGATTGAATTTGATTCGCCGCTATGGCGGCGAACTCTGCGAGGCTTTTTCGACACTCTGAAATGCGTGGTGTAAATGCACCACGCATTTTTTCATTGCAACCGAAAAAATTTTTTGCCCCAAAAGGCCTGTAAATACAGCAAAAGGCACCTCGCGAACCGCTTAGTTACCAAAAAGTGCCTACTTTACAGGGAACACTGCGGTCAATATAATGTAGTCAACAGCTACAGAACGGCCGTTCCAAAGCAAAAACTTTTTGGAGGATGTACCTATGAACAAAAATACATTTACAACCGTGACACTCGCCAAGGGCGAAGTGAATGTTTACGATTTTGGCGGCATGAGCTGCACGCTTACAAGACCAACGATTTGATCAGCGATGAGGTTTTCATCGTGGAAAAGGCCGGGAAAGCGGTTGTGATCGAATCGCCGTGCTTTTTTGATAACAACGCAGAGCTTGCGGAATATTTAAAGGATGTCGAGGTTGCGGGGATGCTGGTTGCTTACCACGGCGCCGGTGCAACATTCCTGCCGGAGGTGCCCAAATATGCAACGCAAAATGCAGTGCAGTACTCCAAAAATGGCGGCGGGAAGGCGTTGATCGATAATTTTACAAACGCTTTCGGCGCGATTTTCGACAGTTCCGTTCATCAAATCACCCATATCGTGGAAGAAGGCAAGGTTACGATCGGCGGGATCGATTTTGTGATCAAGCAGACTGCGGAAGCCTTTGACATTGCCATCCCGGAAATCAACGCGGTTTACACGCATATGCTCGGCCACGACTGCCATTCCATCGTCGCAGGTGCAGCGCACGCAGACAGCATTGTGGCAGAATTGAAGGGTTATATCGCCAAAGGGTACGACCTGATCTTGACCTCGCACTACACCCCCGAAGACCTCAAGGATGCACAGACAAAAATCGACTACCTGGAAAATCTAAAACAGATCGCGGCAAACTGCGCAGACGCACAGGGCTTCCGGGCGGAAGTGCAGAAGCAATACCCGGCCTACAGCGGCCAGAACTACCTTGACATGACCGCCGGATTTTTCTACGCCTAATCATGGGCGGGGCTGTCGACACAACGACTGCCCCGCTTTGCAAAATGTGGTTGGAGGGAAGCAAAATGACACAGTGCGAAAAAAGAAAATACTTGATCACGGCCTTGCTGAATGAACAGCCGCAGTATCGCAATATGAACATTCCGGACAATGCAGACGAGCAGAAACGGCTTCTTAGAATTCTTATGAATCTCCGTCCCCCTCGTCCGATCGGGGCAGAATTTCTCAAGGTGCAGGACGCGTATCTCAAGGAGGAAGTCCGGGAAAAAGGCGTTACGGATAGTGATACGCTACCTGTATCCGCCATCGATCGCCGTCTTGCCCTTTGGCGCGGTGATATTACCACATTAAAGATCGATGCGATCGTCAATGCCGCCAACAGTGCTTTACTCGGATGCTTCATCCCCTGCCATTCCTGCGTGGATAACATCATTCACAGCGTCAGCGGGATCCGGTTGCGTTTGGCTTGCGCTGAGCTGATGACGGAGCAGGGATATGACGAGCCGACAGGAAAAGCAAAAATGACACCTGCGTTTAACCTTCCATGCAGCTATGTGCTTCACACAGTCGGGCCGATCGTATCGGGCCGATTAACAAAAAAGCATTGCAAGCAGCTTGCAAATTGCTATCGATCCTGTTTGGAATTGGCATCGGATAACGGCTTAAAGAGCATTGCATTTTGCTGTATCTCCACAGGCGAGTTTCATTTCCCGCAGAAAAAGGCTGCGGAAATTGCCGTACAGACAGTTACCGATTTTTTGCAGACAGACACGCAAATAGAAAAGGTGGTATTCAATGTTTTCAAACAGGAAGACTATGACATCTACAAAGGCTTGCTCGGATAAAATACAGCGTTTCCGAGCGCTTTTGCAGACCGCAGATACCCTCATCATAGGTGCGGGAGCAGGCTTATCCACTTCGGCCGGCTTCACCTATACAGGGCAAAGATTTGAAGATAACTTCGCGGACTTTATCCAAAAATACGGTTTCAGCGATATGTATTCCGGCGGTTTTTATCCCTTTGAGAGCCTTGAAGAACATTGGGCATATTGGTCAAGATATGTCTTTATCAATCGCTATACGGACAGCGATAACGGAACATACAAAAGATTGTTTGCGCTTGTAAAAGACAAGGATTATTTTGTGCTGACAACGAATGTTGACCATCAGTTTCAAAAAGCGGGATTTGATAAACACAGATTATTCTACACGCAGGGCGATTACGGCTTATTCCAATGCAGTGCGCCTTGCCACAATGCCACCTATGATAATGAAAAAGCGATCCGCGATATGGTTGCCCAGCAGACAAATATGAAAGTCCCCACCGAGCTAATCCCGCATTGCCCTGTATGCGGAAGGCCTATGACAATGAATTTAAGAGCCGACGATACCTTTGTTCAAGATGACGGTTGGTACCGCGCAAGTAAAAGATATGCTGACTTTCTCCGCCGACACAAAGGAGCCAAAGTGCTGTTCCTGGAGCTTGGCGTTGGTATGAATACTCCCGGTATCATAAAATATCCATTCTGGCAGATGACGGCGGAAAATCCAAAGGCAGCCTATGCCTGTGTCAACTTGGAGGGAGCCTGCGCCCCAACGAAAATCAAAGACCGCTCCCTCTGCGTTAATGCAGACATCGGGGCGGTACTCCAACAATTATAAGACAACAGATTCCATTCCTTCGCTTGCTATATGGAATACTACATACTTAAAAGCGATAATCTCCAAAAAAACATGGGCAGCGCCTACAGTATGTGGAAGATTCGTGTCCATGACTTGCGACGCAGTTGTGCAAGTCTGTTGTACGCGAATGGAGTAAGTCTAAAAGAAATTCAGGAGTGGTTCGGTCACAGCGATATTTCGACGACCTCAAACATCTACACCCACCTGAATTTCACCTCAAAGATTGCCTCTGCCAACGCAATGTTAATCGTATACCCCTCCGCTTAATGTTCTATGTCCCTCCAATGCCCCTCCGAAAAGAGATAAAAAACGGCAAATTTGCTGATATGTGAGGGACACTACATAAGATGTGCAAACATAAAGAAAAGCCCGCAAACTCCAATCAATCAAGGGGTTTGCGAGCTTTTAGAATCTGGTGCCGGAAGCGGGGGTCGAACCCGCACGGTATCGCTACCACTGGATTTTGAGTTATTTGCTTCACACGGAATACAAACGAACTCAACTCCCTATGGAGGTCGTTGACGGAC
The DNA here is from genome assembly GCA_945910975.1 of uncultured Clostridia bacterium. Classification (GTDB taxonomy): domain Bacteria; phylum Bacillota; class Clostridia; order Oscillospirales; family Oscillospiraceae; genus JAKSPM01. The sequence continues at coordinate 16,058 of CAMDZY010000009.1, forward strand.
ACCAAAAAGCCCCCAATTACTAACTATTTTGAAGCTGATGTGTAAAAAAGCTCCGTTTCGTCTGCCATTTCCGCACTTTTCAATTTTGACGGGAATTTTGGATTTTGGAGGGACATCGGAGGGATGTAACCCCAAAACGGAGCACAACAGCACACGCAATAGATTCATAAATCGCAAACATATTATAGCGTATTTCTCTGCCATTGACAACACATTTTCAGAAAAAGAGGTACTGCTATGAAAACACGCGCACACTATGAGAAACTTTTTGCTTCATATCCTGATGTTGTCACTTTACCCGAATTTCAAACAATGCTTGGTGGTATCGGTGACAGTACAGCCCGAAAAATAATGCGGGCAAACAAGGTCAAGCACTTTTACATAAGATGTACATACCTTATACCCAAAGCCTGCGTGATTGATTATGTATTGAGCGAAGATTATGCGAAATACAGTAAGACACTCAAAGCGAGGGTTTAACCTTTAAGCCATTTGCAGAAATGCAGATGGCTTTTTTCATACCCGTACATAGCCGTCTGCTTCGCCGCAGGCGGCTAAATCTATGTAAAGGAGGAAACCCCAAAATGGCGAATTGCAAAGTAATTGCGGTGACGAACCAAAAAGGCGGCGTGGGTAAAACCACAACGACCGCTAACCTCGGAATCGGGCTTGCACAGGAAAACAAAAGGGTCTTGCTGATCGACGCAGACGCGCAAAATTCTTTGACGCTCTCCCTCGGTTATCCGAAACCTGACGATCTGCCCGTTACGCTTACAGACATTATACAATCGGTGATTGACGACAAGCCGATTCCCGATGGTCACGGTATTTTGCACCACGGCGAAGGCGTTGACCTGCTGCCTGCGAATATCACATTGTCGGGTATGGAAATCCGGCTGATTAACGCTATGAACCGTGAACGAGCGCTGCGGACATATATCAACGAGATAAAGCCCCATTATGACTATATTCTCATTGACTGTATGCCGTCGCTCGGCATTATGCCGCTGAACTCATTGGCGGCAGCAGACAGCGTTATCATTCCGTCCCAGCCGTCGTTTCTCTCGGCAAAGGGTCTGGATTTGCTCATGCACTCCATTTCACAGGTCAAGCGGCAGATCAACCCCAAGCTGAAAATCGACGGGATTCTTTTTACGATGGTGGATAGCCGTACCAACGAGGCAAAGGAAATCATCGCTTCTCTGCGCGCTCACTACGGCGAGAAAATCCGTGTGTTCGGGACGGAAATACCCTTTTCCGTGAGAGCCGCCGAAACCAGCGGCAGAGGCAAGAGCATTTACGCTCACGACAAAAACGGTAAGGTTGCCGCCGCATACCACGCGCTGACAAAGGAGGTGTTGGAGATTGAGCGTAAAAACGAGAGATTTAGGAATGACGCCGTTAGATGACCTGTTTTCTACCGATGAAAGCCGCGCAGAATCGCAGCTTGAAAAGGTCGTGACGCTGAATCCCGCTGAAATCTCCGACTTTCCGAATCACCCGTTCAAGGTCAAGCAGGACGAGGCAATGGCTGAAATGGTCGATAGTATCAGAAAATACGGCGTTTTAGTTCCGGCTCTTGTTCGACCGAAAGAGGACGGCGGCTATGAAATGGTCGCAGGCCACAGGCGAAAGTTTGCGGCTGCTCTGGCTGAACTGACGGAAATTCCCTGTATCGTCCGCAATCTCACCGATGATGAAGCGACCATTATCATGGTGGATAGCAACCTACAAAGGGAAACGATCTTACCGTCCGAAAAAGCATTTGCCTATAAGATGAAGCTGGACGCTATGAAAAGGCAAGGTCAGAGGTCGGATTTAACTTCGCGCCCACTGGACACGAAGTCACGATCTGATGAACAGTTGGCAAAAGATTCTCCCGATAGTGCAAGGCAAATTCAACGCTTTATCCGCTTGACCGAGCTTATTCCCTCTGTTCTGCAAATGGTGGACGACGGAAAAATTGCTTTCCGTCCTGCCGTGGAGCTTTCCTATCTTTCCAAAAATCAGCAGGAAGCCCTATACAGCACAATGGAATGTGAGGACTGCACCCCGTCTTTGGCACAGGCTATCAAAATGAAAGAGTTTAGCAAGGACGGCAAGCTGACCGACGAGGTGATTCTCTCCATTATGCAGGAGGAAAAGCCGAATCAGAAAGAACAGTTCAAAATGCCGAAAGAGCGTATCAACAAGTATTTTGCGCCGGGGACGCCCGCACAGAAAATTGAAGATACCATTATTAAGGCGCTGGAGCTATACCGAAAGCGTGAACGGCAAAAAGGCATGGAAAGGTAGAATTTTCCTAACAAGGGATAACTATACCCTAAAATAAGGTAAGGTGCGGCGGTGTTCGCTTGTTCCCCCTCTCCACACCTCTCCCCCTCAAAAACTACCTGTACTACCCGAAAAAAGAGATATTACAGGGCGGCGATTTTCGTACCTTTGCAAAAATTCACAAAAATTCGTACAATGAAGCTGCAAAGGAGGTTTGCGAATATGAAAAAAGCAATAGGAATCGCCGTTATAGCGGCATTGATTGTTTCTTTGTCGGGTTGTGCGAATATGGGTCGCCCGCAGACGATACAGGATAGTTCGGGCACTGAAGCGGTGACAAGTGAGGTTTACGAGCGTACAGAGCCGGAAGATAATTCGCCCGCTTCTGTTTCGGAGAGTAAAGAGAGCGCCGCTGACAGTACGACCGAGGTTAAGGCTGAAACGGAATCGGCGCAGGCTGAAAATTCACAGCCTGCCGCAGAACAAAGCCCTGTGCCGGGGACGCAACCGCCGCAGACCGTCGTTCCAAACAATACGCCGAAGCCTGAAACGCCGAAAGCCGTTGAGCCTACGCCGACACAGCAGCCCACTCCGCCCCCTGCGGAAGAAACGCCAAAGGTGGAACAGCCGCAGGAAACCACACCGGCGTCCGAAGAACCTGCCGTTCCCGAATTTAATATTCAGACTTGGATTGACTATGCCAAAACCTACGCTGTGAATGTTGGGTTACGGCTTGAAAGCTCGGCGGTTGACTGTTGGGACAATCCCATTACTGCGGGAGCATACAGCACTTGTCTTGAACGGGATATTGCGGGCAGGCTGGATCGGTACAGCCGTGACGAAGATATTACCGATGTCTGGATATGGGCGCAGGCACGCTCCGACGGGAGCTACGATTTGTATATCGGCTACGCCT
>CAMDZY010000010.1 GCA_945910975.1 uncultured Clostridia bacterium
GTGTGGCAAAACGTCAATGGAAATAACCAGAAGTTCCAAATCAAGGCGGACAAGGACGGTTATTATACCATCACGGCTGTTCACAGCGGCAAGGTCGTAGATGTCAACGGCGCTTACACCACAGCGGGAACCAACATTCAGCAGTACGAAGCCAACGGCACCGATGCACAAAAATGGTTGGCAGTTCCCTATAACGGCAATTATATCTTCATTTCCAAGTGCAATGGCTTGGCACTGGATCTGTATGGCAACTGGCCGGGCAACGGCACGAACGTTCAGTGCTGGACGCTGAACTGGGATGCAACGCAGATTTGGAATCTGAAAAAACTCTGCACGAATCACGTGGCAGTGACCGATCCCGCCGTTGCTGCAACCTGCAGCACGACCGGCCTGACCGAGGGCAGCCACTGCTCCGTTTGCGGCGCAGTATTGGTTGCACAGCAGACAACATCGAAGCTGGCGCATACGCCGGTCACCGATGCGGCAGTTGCTCCCACTGAGAACACCACCGGTTTGACTGAGGGCAGCCATTGCTCCGTTTGCGGCGAAGTGATCGTTGCACAGCAGGTTGTTCCGGCCATCCGTCCTGACGTAGATTACAGCAACCTGCCCAGCGGTGTTTACACCATCGGCAATGCGGCAGATGTCAACTATCGTCTGGATGTGAATGCCCAGTCCCGTGACAGCGGCGCAAACGTCCATATTTGGAGCGCCCACAATGCCAACAGCCAGAAGTGGATTTTCTGGAACATGGGCAACGGCTATTATACCATTGAAAACCTGAACTCCGGTAAGTATCTGGATGTACCCTATGGCAACAAAGCTGCCGGTACCAACATCTGGCAGTGCAATTACATTGGCGGCGATCCGCAGCAGTGGCGCGTTGTCAACAACGGTGACGGAACCTGTACGCTGGTTTCCAAGCTCGGCAATGTTGCGCTGGATATGAACGGCGGCGGTCAGCCTGCCAACGGCACCAACATCCAGATTTGGGACAGAAACAACAGCACGGCACAGAAATGGGTCTTGACCCCGCAGACGGTTCTGGCCAGTGGCACCTATTCGTTCTGCTCCGCAGCAAACACCAACTTCTGCCTGGACGTGAGCAGCGTTTCCACAGCAAACGGTGCAAACATCCAGCTGTGGACCAACGCAAATTCCAACAATCAGAAGTTTAAGGTAGAAGCAGGCAAGGACGGCTATTACACCATCACCGCAGTGCACAGCGGCAAGGTCGTGGACGTCAGCAACGCCAACAAGACCAATGGCACCAACGTCCAGCAGTATGAAGCCAACGGCACCAATGCACAGAAGTGGCTGGCGATTCCGTACAACGGCTCGTATATGTTCGTTTCCAAGTGCAATGGTCTGGCGCTGGATGTAAACGGCGGCGTTGCAGCCAATGGCTCGAATGTCCAATGCTGGGCAGTGAACTGGACAAATGCCCAGCTGTGGAAGCTGCGCTAAGCCTTTCCCTGCAATTTGAAATTGATTCCCTGCGGGGGCATACGGCAAAATGTCGTATGCCCCCGATTTTTCATAAAACTGAAACATTTTACAAACAAGGCGAAAACAAACATTTCTTATCATATGGCCATCACAAAGAAATGAGGTAACCGTTATGGAAAGAAATGATCAGGAATATTTGGTACAGAAAATCCGCACGCAGTACACGGAAAAAGAACATACGCAGCTTGATGCGCTCCGCGCGCTCGACAAAAAGGTAAAGCGCCCGGCCGATGTGTTCGCTTCCGTTTTCGGCAGCATCGGCGCGATTGTGATTGGGGCGGGGATGAGTCTTGTGATGACGGATCTTGGTTCCACGCTTGGGATGACCGATGCGATGGTTCCCGGCATTGCCGTCGGCGTTGTCGGTATGCTGATGGCGATTGTGAATTACCCTGTTTATAAACGCATTCTCGAATCGCGCCGCAAAAAATATGCCGATCAAGTGCTTGCACTCAGCGATAAAATCACGAAGGGTTAAGGGGTGCAGCAATGGCAGGTTTTTTCAAAAAAGCATTTCAGGACATGAAGCAGAGCGCAAAGGCGCAGCATGAGGTCGACAAAGCCAATTTCGCGGCGGCAAGGGCAGAATCCAAGGCACATTGGGAGGAAGCCAAGGCCAATTCCAATCCCGAAAACAGAAAGGAAAGGATGCAGGCAAAACGCGATGCGCAGATTGCAGAAGCCAATCAGCGCAAGGCAGCCGCTGAGGCTCGTATTGACAACGCAAAACGCAAGCAGTAGATGTATATTTGAAGATTCGTATGACGAAATTTCCGCATTCTGCATTTCAAAAATTCCAAAAACGAAACAAAACTTTAACATTTGGGCTTTATACTGTAGTATGAGCGACAGTATAAAACGGAGGGAACGCAATGTTTCAGATATTGGTTGTGGAGGACGATAGGGAACTGAACAAAACCGTCTGCTCCTTTTTGAACCGGAACGGATACAAGGCGACCGGCTGCCTGCACGCAGCGCAGGCGTATGACGCACTCTATGAAACGGTGTTCGACCTGATCGTGTCCGATATTATGATGCCGGATGTGGATGGGTTTGAATTTGCAAAAAATGTACGCGAGCTAAACGAGAACATTCCCATTTTGTTCATGACCGCGCGGGACGATATTGCGTCCAAGCAAAGAGGGTTCCGGATCGGTGTGGATGATTATATGGTCAAACCGATTGACCTTGACGAATTGTTCCTGCGGATCGGCGCGTTGCTCCGCCGTGCGAAGATCGCGGCCAGCCGCAAGCTGGAAATTGGCAGCTTTGTGATGGATGCCGATGAGCATACGGCCTATCTTGGCGGCGGGGAGATCGCGCTTACCAACCGCGAGTTCAGCATTTTGTACAAGCTGCTGTCCTACCCCAAAAAGACCTTCACAAGAACGCAGCTGATGGACGAATTTTGGGATGCGGATACCGAAACTGCCCCGCGCGCCGTGGATGTGTACATGACAAAACTGCGCAGCAAGCTGGCTGAGTGTGAGGATTTTGAAATTAAAACCGTCCACGGCCTTGGCTACAAGGCGGTGATCAAATGAAAAACGAAAAACGGCTCAAAAGTGTCTTCAAGTGGCTCAACAATTATCTATCTTTCTTTTTGCTCACCGCGTTTGTAACGACCTGCTGCATGACGCTCTTTCTTACCACGCTTTCAAAAACGTTACAGCTTACGCTGTCAAAAGAAAATCTTGCGGTTGCCGCAAAATTGACCTTCGGCAATGTTTTGCTGCTGAGTCTTGTGTTTACACTGATCGATACCGTTCGCCGCAAACTGACCGTTGAGCGGTCTGCCAAGCAAATTTTGCAGGCCGGAGAAAAGCTCGTGCAGGGGGACTTCACCGTTCGCGTTCAGCCGCAGAGCAGGCTGGCGACCGATGAGAGCTTCAACAAAATCATCGAATGTTTCAATCAAATGGCGGAGGAGCTTGGCAGCGTGGAAACCCTGCGCACGGACTTTATTGCCAATGTTTCGCACGAAATGAAAACGCCGCTTGCGGTTATGCAAAATTACGGCACACTTTTGCAGGCGCCGAATCTTCCGGAGGAAAAACGGCTGGAATATGCAAAGGGCGTAACGGACGCTTCGCGCCGCATGGCGGATATGATGAGCAATATTTTAAAGCTCAACCGTCTGGAAAATCAGCAAATTTATCCGCAAACAACGGAATTTGACCTTGGCGAGCAGCTCTGCGAATGTCTGCTGCAATATGAAAACGTTTGGGAAACTGCCAGGATCGAAATCGACACGGATATCGCCGAAAATGTGCGTGTCAAGGCCGATGCGGAGCTGCTTGGCCACGTATGGAACAATTTGTTCTCCAACGCGTTCAAGTTCACCCCATCCGGCGGCAAGGTCACGGTAACGCTGAAGGCGACTGCGCATCACGCAATCGTCAAGGTCGTGGACACCGGCTGCGGAATGACGCCGGAGGTCGGCGCACATATTTTTGAAAAATTTTATCAGGGCGATTCCTCGCACGGTACGCAGGGCAACGGCCTTGGGCTTGCGCTTGTAAAGCGGGTGGTCGACATTATACACGGTGAAATCGGCGTGGAAAGTGTGGCCGGGCAAGGCTCCACGTTCACGGTGAAGATACGGAGGACGTAAGATGCAGTGGAAGAAAATCGGACGGGCGCTTCTGTTTCCACCAGCTGCCGTTGTACTTGTTTTGCTTCCCGGCGCTGCCGCTTTTCTTGCGTATTGTATGCGCTATCTGCCGGCGCAGTCTGTCGTCGCCGTGCTTTCCTATGTGCTTGCAACGTATACGCTAACGATTTGCTGCTGCAAAATTCCGCGCTTGCTCCGTTTTTTGAAAAACGTGAAAGAAAACAACAAATACGCGCAGTTCTGGCGCAGCGATGCGAACCTGCGCGTCAATGTGTCCCTCTTCGGTTCGCTGATTTGGAATACTGCCTACGCCGTGTTTCAGCTGGGACTTGGAATTTGGCATCATACGTTCTGGTTTTGCTCCATCGCGGGGTATTATTTTTCACTGGCCGGGATGCGACTTTTCCTGGTGCGCCATACAAGCCGGCATCAACCCGGCGAGCAAATGTTGGAGGAGCTGCGCAGATACCGTGTCTGCGGCATCGCGTTCCTTTTGCTGAACCTGACCCTGTCGGTGATGATTTTCTTTATGGTCTACTGGGACAGAACCTTTCACCACAACGAAATTACAACCATTACCATGGCAACCTACACCTTTGGCGCGCTGAGTATGGCAATTGTAAATTTGGTAAAATACCGCAAATATAGCAGCCCTGTGTATTCGGCGTCCAAAGCCATCAGCCTTGCGGCGGCCTGCGTGTCGATGCTCACGCTGGAAGCCACCATGTTGACGACTTTCGACAAGGGCATGATGGACTTGACCACCCGCCGCATCCTGCTTGGCACATCCGGCGGCGCAGTTTCCGCTTTTATCATTGCAATGGCAATTTATATGATCGTTCGGAGCAATCAACAACGCAAAACAACGGAGGGATCGATCCATGAATAATCCGGAAAAGGAAACCTTTCACTACACCTACAGCGCAGAGCAGCAGGAGGAGATCAAGGCAATCCGAAGTAAATATACAGAAGAAAAGGAGGATAAAATGACGCAGCTGCGCCGTCTGGATGCAAGCGTGACACGGAAAGCCGGTATCACAGCGATCACGGTCGGCACCATTGGCGCGCTGATCTTGGGCTTTGGCATGAGCCTGTTTATGTCAGAGCTTGGACAAATCCTTGACACGCATCAGGAATTGGCCATGCCCATTGGAATCCTCACAGGCGTCATTGGAATCGTACTCATTTGCTGCGCGTACCCAATTTACAATCGAACGCTTCAAAAAGAACGCAAAAAAATCGCCGCCCAAATCCTCAGCCTGACGGACGAACTGATGCAATGACAAAGAAAACCGCAAAACCCTTCAAACTGTGAAGGTGTTTTGCGGTTCACTTTTTATGCCTTATTGTTGTATGTGCCGTTTGATGGCTGCAAAAGATTCATCGCTGATGGCATGCTCCATTTTGCACGCATCCTGCGCAGCAACTTTCGGGTCCACGCCAAGCCGAATGAGCAGATTCGTGAATATGGTGTGGCGCTCATAGATTTTTTCGGCAATCTGTTCGCCGGATTCTGTCAGATGCAGAAAACCGTCGCGGTCGACACGGAGATAACCGTTTTGCTTGAGCAGACCGACTGCGCGGCTGACGCTGGGTTTGGAGAAGCCCATATATTCTGCCACATCAAGCGAACGGACGGCGCTGCTGGTCTGTGAGAGGATATAGATCGTTTCCAAATACATTTCACCGGATTCTTGCAGTTGCATGGTTTCAACTCCTTATTTGCAGCCTGTTTTTCATCCCATTCTGCTGCCCAACAGCTGGCAGGCGATCTGGAAATAAATCATCAAAGACAGTGCGTCAACAATGGTGGTGATAAACGGCGAGGCCATCACAGCCGGGTCAAAGCCCAGCTTATCGGCCAGCATCGGCAGCGTACAGCCGACCACCTTGGCCAGCAGCACCGTGATGGCCAGCGTCAGCGCCACTACACACGCCACAACGGCGTCTACACCGCTTGTGCCAAGCACCATACCGTCAAGCAGCCAGATCTTGAAGAAGCAGACCACAGCCATGCACAGTCCGCACAGGACAGCCACGCGGATCTCTTTCCAAATCACTTTTAAAATATCACTGAATTTGATTTCGTTCAGGCTCAGTCCACGGATGATGGAAACGGATGCCTGCGAACCGGCATTGCCCGCGGTGTCCATCAGCATGGGCATAAATGCACTTAGACACAGCAAAGCGCCAAGCTGCTCCTCATAATGCGAGATGATCATGCCGGTAAATGTGGCGGAAACCATCAACAGCATCAGCCAGGGGATGCGTTTTTTGAAAATATCCGCAACGCCCGAACGCATATACGCCTTGTCCGAGGGAATAATTGCCGCCATTTTTTCGATATCCTCAGTGGCCTCGTCTTCCATGACGTCCATGGCGTCGTCGAAGGTGACGATGCCGACCATGCGCTCTTCGGAATCCAGAACGGGCAGGGCAAGGAAATTATATTTTGAGAATTTCTGGGCAACCTCTTCCTGGTCGTCCTGCGTGTGGACGTGGATAACATTGGTGATCATGAGGTCTTTCATGGTCACCTCATCATCATCACACAGCAAGAGGTCTTTTACCGTGACGATACCTTGCAGGTAACGGTCTTTTGTAACATAACAAGTGTAAATTGTTTCCTTGTCCACCCCGGTGCGGCGGATGCGTGTAATGGCCTCGGCTGCGGTCATATCGGGGCGCAGGGAAACATATTCCGTGGTCATGATAGAGCCGGCGGAATTTTCCGGGTAGCGCAAGATCTCATTGATGCTCTTGCGCATTTCCGGATCGGCCTGCGAAAGAATACGGCGGATGACGTTGGCGGGCATTTCCTCCACCAGATCCACCGCGTCGTCAACGTACAGTTCGCTGATGACTTCCTTCAACTCCGAGTCAGAGAAGCCGCGAATCAGCAGCTCCTGCGCTTCCGGCTCCATCTCCACAAAGGTGTCTGCGGCCAATTCCTTGGGCAGCAGACGGTAGAGCAGGGGAAGCCGATCCTCCTCCAGCATATCGAAAATTGCCGCGATATCCGCCGGGTTCATGGTAATGAGAATATCGCGGAGGGTAATGTACTTTTTGTCATTGAGCAGAGAAATCAACGTTTTCTCCAGCATGACATTTTGCTCTGCCATAGGCATTTCCTCCTAACAATAATTGCCAAACAAATTGGCGGTTGGGTTTGATTAGGAAGTAAGGCACAAGGCCGAAACGAGCAATGAGAAGCTGCAACTGCGGCTCCCTAAAAAAGGCGTGTTCCCGGACACAAGGGAACACCGTCTATGCACCTTCGGCCACCGACTGTGCCGCTACTACTCCCTGCATCCATATGGTTCACTCCTTTATCGTCAAATATTGGGCAAAGCCCTAAAATATATTTTACCGCGAAAACCATTTTTTGTCAATCAAAACAACCGTAAAATTTGACCGGACTGCGGCAAAAATGGCGCAGCCCGGTCGAATGATGCATTGTATTTAATACGATTTCAGCAGTTGGGAAATTGCACGGATAAACGCATCAGCGTAGCCGTGGTTCTGGAAATCGCGCTTGCTGAAAACATTGGGGAATTCAAACAGGCAGGCGTCATAACCCAGCTCATAGCCCGCCCAGGAGCTGTAGTAACCGGAGCCGCCGGAAAGCGAGGTGTAGCGGGTCGCGGGGAAGCTGGCACGGAAGGCCTGATAAATTTTGCTGGATTGTCCACTGGAAACAATGGTCTGATTGTACCAGCCATGGGTGTCGATCAAAACATTTTTTGCACTGCCTTTTACCGAACGGGTAAATTTTGCCAGCGCCTGTGCTTCCTTTGTCTGGAGGGGCTGGGTGCCGTTGAAATTGCGGCTGTCGGAGCGTGGGGTAAATTTGTATGGGAAACAGCGGTTCATGTCGATGCCCTTTCCGGTAACATCACCGCCGGATATGGTCAGGTAGTGCGTCGTGCAGCGGCCGGGGCCGTTGCAGGTCCAGCCGTCGTACAGGCCGTCCGGATTGAGCGTAGGCAGAACATAAACAGACCAATCGCCCGAAGCAATCAGCGTGTTGTAGTTTGTGCGCAGTGTATTCATCAACTGATTGGCAGTGTCGACCAGCAGTTGACCGTCCCGGTCAAAATTGTCCTCCCAGCCGTGAATGGCAAAGGTCAGCACCATTACGTTTTTGCCATCACCAAAGCGGTAGGCGGTCAGCTTACGCCCGGCGCCGCTCGTGCCATAGGTGATTGTTTCGTAATACGGCTTTTTTTGCAGGACGAATGTATGACGGTATTGCGGACAGACAAGGCGCGTCAGCATGGAGGCCAGCTCCGCGCGGTGAATGTTCTGTTTTGCGTTGAATGTGCCGTACGGATCGCTGCCGGAGAGGATCCCTGCGCGATAGAGTGCAATTACAGAGGAATAATAAGGGTCACCGGCGGTATAGTCCGGCAGACCGCTTACCGTGTTGATGGCGGTAAATTCACTTTTCGGCAGACTGCGGTAGAGAATTTCCGCAACTTCAGCGCGTGTTGCAGCGCGGTTGGGCGACTGCTGCAATGATTTTGGCAGCAGTCCGTACTGTGTGCCGCGTGTCATGGCATAATCATACCAATGCTGCCCGCCATAATAGGCAGAGCCGTTGGGAATCGCATGGTAGCGCTCATACACCCGCACAGCCACGGCTGTGATCTGCGCAACGGTTGCCGTACCGTCCGGGGAAAATTTGTTTTTCCCTGTGCCGGACATCAGCCCCAAAGCGTATTGAATTTTTACAAATTTGGCATACCAGCTATTTGCCGGAACATCCGTATATGGATTTTGCAGATTGGAGGGCACGGAAAATACCTTCATGCCGGTAGGAGCGGGCGAAAATGTCTTTTTCTCACGCCGCTCCGGGCAAACCAGCCGCGTCAGCATGGAGGCCAACTCGCTGCGTCGAATCGAATTTTCTGGGCAGAAGGTGCCGTATTTGTCCTGACCGGATAGGATGCCGGCTTGATACAGCGTAATGACGCTGTTCCAATACGGCGCAAAATCCACATAATCCGGCAGACTGCTTACCATGTTGATGGCTGTCAGCTCTGCGGTCGGAAGGCTGCGGAATAACAGCTCGGCAACCTCTGCACGGGTAGCGGGACGGGAAAGATCAACATTTTCCAGCGTGTCCGGCAGCAAGCCGTATTCGGCGGCGCGCTTGCCATAGGTTATGTACCAAGGCTCATGCGGTTCGGGAGGGTCGACCGGTTCTGTCGGCTCGGTTGGCTCAAGCGGTTCCGTCGGTTCTGTCGACTCAGATGGTTCGGTTGGCTCAGACGCTTCCGTCGGTTCCGTCGGCTCGGCCGGTTCTGCTGGTTCGGTCGTTTCAGACGGTTCAACCGGTTCCGTCGGTTCCGTTGATTCAGACGGTTCAACCGGCTCAACCGGTTCCGTTGACTCGCTTGGCTCCGTCGGCTCGGGGGCAGGCGTGGGTTCGGGGTCGATGCCATGATACGCCTCGTATACCCGCACCGTGACGGCAACGGCCTGCCAAAGGGAAACGGTGCCGGAGGGAGAAAACTCGGTTTCACTTGTTCCGGACATCAGACCCAGCGCATACTGCACCTGCACGGCGGTGTAGAACCATTTGCCCTCTACCACATCTTCAAAAGGCAGCTGCGGCAATTCGTCCGGCAGGGTGAAGGCATCCATCCCGGATGCGGCTGCGCTGCTTACAGGCAACGCAGCAAAAGCCAGCGCAACGCACAGCAGCACTGCCAAAATTCTTTTTTTGATCGCTTGCAAAGCGAACACCTCCTCTGCGGGGATTTCCTACATATTATCTTCAACCATTTCGCCATCAAAACGGCATCTTAAAATTCTCCGGCGGCGTACATGAGTGCTGACAGCGCGCACAGTGGCGCGGTTTCGCAGCGAAGGATCCGCTTGCCCAAGGTGCAGATTTGGATGCCGTGCTGCGCGGACAGCGCAATCTCTTCCGGCGTGTAACCGCCCTCCGGGCCGGTCATAAGGGCAACAGTTTGAAACGGATGGGCGGAAATGGCATCATGAAAGGTGAGATGATCCTCATTTTCGTAAAAATTCACGGCCAGATCTGCCTGCGCAGCGCGCGTGATGGCTTGCAGGTAGGAATCTACAGCCAAAACCTGCGGAATGCGTCCCCGCCCGGATTGTTGTGCGGCGGAAGCGGCAATTTTTTGCCAGCGTTCGAGCTTCTTGGCGATCGCTTTCTGTTCCGGGCGGCATACGCAGCGGGAGCTGGGAAAGGCAACGATCTCCTTTGCGCCCAGCTCGGTTGCTTTTTGCACCACGTGGTCAAACTTGTCAGCCTTGGCATATGCCATGTAAATGCTTACGTCAACCGACGATTCGGAATCCGATGCAACCGTCTGCTGTACCACCAAGCTGATCTGCCCCGGGCTGACGTCGGAAACGGTGCAAAGATAATCGGTCGCATTTCCGTCGCAGACGGTGAGCGTGTCGCCGCATTTGAGCCGCAAGACCTTTGCATGGACGGCATTTTCGCCGGTCAGCACCATAAATTGCGGGTGAATTTCCTCCGGCGCAAGAAAAAATCTTGGCATAAGCAGACCTCCGATTTTGCTTTCAATAAAAAAACAACCTTTGCCCGAAGACAAAGGTTGCATTCTTGTGGTGACCCGTACGGGATTCGAACCCATGTTGCCGCCGTGAAAGGGCGGAGTCTTAGACCACTTGACCAACGGGCCATATGGTAGCGGCAATCTGATTTGAACAGATGACAGGCCGGGTATGAACCGGGTGCTCTACCAGCTGAGCTATGCCGCCATAACCATATTTGCTGTCATTCCTGACGCGCTGTAATCGCTGCCGCTCGAACAGCAAGGCCTATTATAGCGGATGTTTCGCGATTTGTCAAGAGAATAATTTGGATTTTTGCATTTTTTTTTGCAACGTGGCGATAATACAACCAGGTGATGCTATGAAAAGGGGAGAAAGTGCCATTATTTTCTGCTTGGGCGGGCTGTTGTATGTGATGATCGAGCTACTCTGGCGGGGAAGAAGTCATATTAGTATGTTTTTTGTGGGCGGCGCGTGTTTTTGCGCTGTGGGCAGTCTAAACCGCAACCGCCCGGAGCTGTCGGTATTGTCGCAAATGCTGGTGGGAACGGCGATGATCACCGGCGTGGAATTTTTCAGCGGTCTTGTGTTAAACCGTATGCTGCTGCTGCACATATGGGACTACAGCAATGCACCGCTGAATCTGTTCGGACAGATCTGCCTGCCGTATGTGCTGCTGTGGTTTCCGCTCTCCGGCGCGGCGCTGTTTGCCGAGGATTGGCTGCGCTGGCGCCTGTTTCATGAACCGATGCCGCATTACAGGTGGCTGTGATATCAAAGGGAGATGGAGCAATGAAATTTGCATTTTTTGACGCAAAGCCCTATGACAAGCCGGGCTTTGAACATTACCGGCAGGGAACGGAGCTGGAAATAAAGTACTATGAAACGCGGCTGAATGCCGACACCGTGTCGTTGGCGGAGGGCTGCGATGGCGTATGCGTGTTTGTCAACGACACGGTGGACAGGGAAGTGGTGCAGAGGCTGTGCCGGATGGGGGTGCGAATGATCGCACTGCGCTGTTCCGGCTTCAACAATGTGGACGTGAGAGCCTGCCGGGGCAAGCTGAAAATTTACCGCGTACCGGCCTATTCACCCCACGCGGTCGCGGAGCATACCATGGCCATGCTGCTGACGGTCATTCGCCGCACGCATAAGGCCTATATTCGCACCCGCGATTTCAATTTCAGCCTAAGCGGCATGGTCGGCTTTGATTTGTACGGCAGAACCGTGGGCATTATCGGAACCGGAAAGATCGGACAGGCGTTTGCGCAGGTTTGCAAGGGCTTTGGAATGCACATTTTGGCGTATGACAAGTTCCCCAATCCGGCGCTTGGGCTGGAGTATGTAGCGCTCGAACAGCTTTTTGCACAGTCTGATATTATTTCCCTGCACTGCCCGCTCAACGAGGACAGCCGCCATATCATCAACGCAGCTTCCATTGCGCAGATGAAAAGAGGCGTGGCGATCGTCAACACATCGCGCGGCGCACTGGTCGATACCGAAGCGCTGATCGAGGGGCTGAAATCCAAAAAAATCGGCGCGGCCTGTTTGGATGTCTATGAGGAGGAAGGCGACCTGTTTTACGAGGATTGCTCCGACCAAATCATGCAGGATGACCGCCTGGTGCGTCTGATTGCGATGCCCAACGTGCTGGTCACCTCCCATCAGGCGTATCTGACGGAGGAAGCACTTGGTAACATCGCCAAAATCACGGTGGATAACATCGTAAAATTTTTCTCCGGCGAACCGAACCCGACCACAGAGGTCATCTATCAAGCCTGATTGCCTGCCCACGGGCATTGCCCGTGGGCATAAGGTCAATCCTTCCGGACGATGGTGCCGGGCGCATCGGAAAAGGTTGAGCGGACTTCAATTGGAATATGGTACTCCATCGCCAGCTTGACGCAGCGGTCGTGCAGCACTCTGGCACCGTTTTGCGCCATATGGAACATTTGCGAATAGGAAACGGTATCCAGCTTTTGCGCATGGGCATCCGTACGGGGATCGGCGGTGTAGACGCCGTCCACGTCCGTGAAGATCATGCAGCGATCCGCGCCGAGGTAATGGCTCAGCGCCACGGCCGAGGTGTCCGAACCACCGCGGCCAAGTGTTGTGACATCTCCGGAAAGACTGATTCCCTGAAATCCCGTCACCAAAACGACCTTACCGGCAGCCAGCTCCCGCTCAATGCGGTTGCAGACCAGTTGCTGCGGCCATGCGTTTTGGTGTACCGGCGAGGTGAACAGCCCGGCCTGCCAGCCTGTCAGAGATACCGCCGGGATTTGTCGCCGCAGCAGCTCCAACGCACACAGCGCCACCGAAACCTGTTCGCCGCACGACAGCAACTGGTCAACCTCCCGCGCCCAGGCGGAACCATGACCGTCCGGCCAAATTTCTTCGGCTTTTTCTACAAGCTGATCGGTGGTTTTTCCCTGTGCCGACAAAACTACCACAAGCTGGTTTCCCTGCGCGTATTTTTCAATCCAATTGGCAACCGCCCGCAGCCGCTCGGCATCGGCTACAGATGTGCCGCCGAACTTTTGAACGATTCTTGCCATAATTTCCCTCCATTCGACAAGCGATATCCACTTGTCTTACCCTATTTTATGCAATGTCCGCCCGGCGTGCGAAAAAAATTTTCCATCCGGGGTATACAAGACGGGGAGAATATGCTATACTAAGACCTGTGAGTGCCGATTATGCTGCAATGGCATAGCCGGAGAATAGGAAATCAGGTGAAAATCCTGAACGGTACCGCCGCTGTATGCGCGGAGTCCGCCTGCAAGACGAAAGTCGGTCATTGGGTAACTGAGAAGGCCGCAGGCAGATGCAGATGCGCAAGTCAGAAGACCTGCTCACGGTTACGGCTTTTCGCTGCGTGATTACGGCGAGGGCTTCTTTTGCTGCAGAAAAACGGCTGTGGCAGTCTAATCGGCTGCAACAGCCGTTTTCGCGTCCCGATCCCCCGGATGCGGATATTGTGTACGCGCTTGTGATTCCCCCACATCGGTACAGTGACAAGGAGTCCCTGATGTTTTCCCCACGTCAGGGGCTTCCTATTTCTGTCAAGGGAACCTCTGATTGAATCCTGCGCGATCTGCATACCGGATTCGAGCTTGCCAAGATTTTCGTTGACAAATGCCGGAATTTGGCTAAACTATTATACAGCTGTAATTTCCACTTTTGAGGGGAGGAGTACCCATGAAAAAAGATATTCTTATCATTTTCTGCGTGGTTCTGGTGTTGGCCGTACTGATTATGGGTACGGACTTCCAGTCAGTGGATGAATATTATCTGATGCACTTAGAGGACATTACCCCCAACTCTGAAACGGTAACGCTGTCCATTCGCTGCGACAGTGTGCTCACACACATGGACAAGCTCGATGCAAGCCTGCACGATTATATCCCATCCGACGGCGTGATTTTGCAGCCTACGCAATACGTTCTGCGGCCCGGTGACACGGCGTTTGACGTGTTGCACCGTGCCGTGCGCAGCCGGAAAATTCAGTTTGAATATCAGGGCGCAGACCAAAATCTGCTGGGCAGCGTCTATGTTCAGGGCATCAACTATCTTTATGAATTTTCCTGCGGCCCCGATTCCGGATGGATTTATCTGGTCAACGGCGAGTTTCCCTCGCGCGGCTGTGCAGACTATGCGCTGCAAGACGGCGACACGGTCGAATGGATTTATTCGTGCGAGAATACGCAATATCCCCAGGGAGGTGACGGCACATGAACGCAATTGACCGCCTGCACCCAACCGTGATGCCGGTCTATTTTCTCGCCATTTTGCTGGTGGCTATGTTTGTGTCAAACCCCGTGATTTCGCTTTTGGCACTTTTAGGTGGCTTTTTGTTCTGCATGACCCAGTGCGGGCTGCGGGAAATGCGCGCCGAACTAAAATTTTACATTCCTTTATTTCTCCTGATGGCGCTCACAAACCCGCTGTTTTCTCACAACGGCGTCACACCGCTGTTTTTCATGAACGGAAACGCCGTCACGCTCGAGGCCATTACCTACGGTGCAGCGATCGCGCTGATGGTGCTGGCGGTACTCAGCTGGGGGAAAGGCTTCGGCAGAGTGATGACCAGTGACAAGCTGGTGTACCTCTTTGGCAAAGCTGCGCCGCAGCTGGCGCTGATGCTTTCCATGAGCCTGCGCTACATTCCCATGCT
Source organism: uncultured Clostridia bacterium (assembly GCA_945910975.1). Lineage (GTDB taxonomy): Bacteria > Bacillota > Clostridia > Oscillospirales > Oscillospiraceae > JAKSPM01. The sequence continues at coordinate 14,859 of CAMDZY010000010.1, forward strand.
CCGCCGTCAGGCCAAACAGATCTCTCGCGCCCAAAAGGTAGCGGGAATGTATTCCACCGAGAGCTATTTTGACCGCCTGCGTTCCACCTTTCGCGTCATTTCTGCGCTGATCGGCTGGTCGCTGGAGCAGGCTGTGGAAACCAGCCGCGCCATGCGCGCCCGTGGCTACGGATTAAAAGGACATACGTCCTATTCCAATTACCATTTCCGCCGGACAGATGCGCTGCTGCTGACATTGGCTGCCATACTGCTGGCCGTCGTGTTGGTGGGTATCGGCATGGGAGCGGTGGATTTTGCCTATTATCCGGCCATCAGCGCGCTGCCGCACACGGCGCTTTCCGTGGCGGTTTATACTGCATTTGGCTGCCTGTCGCTGCTGCCAAGCTGCATTGAATTGGGAGAACAGATCAGATGGAATTATTACAGGTCGAAAATTTAACATTTACCTACCCAAAGCAAACGACCCCCGCCTTGCAGGATGTGTCTTTCACGATTGCGGACGGAGAATTTGTCGTGCTGTGTGGTGCTTCCGGCTGCGGAAAGTCCACGTTGCTCAAGCTGCTCAAACGCGAGATCGCGCCCCACGGGGAAAAGCAGGGCAACATCCGCTTCTCCGGGGTCGCACAGTCTGAACTGGACGAGCGCACCGGCGCCGGAACGATTGGCTTTGTCGCGCAGAACCCGGACGGGCAGATCGTCACGGACAAGGTTTGGCACGAGTTAGCCTTTGGACTGGAGAATCTGGGCGTTCCCGCACCGGTGATTCGGCGGCGGGTAGGGGAGATGGCAAGCTATTTTGGCATTCAAGGCTGGTATCATCAGGCAACGGATGCCCTGTCCGGCGGGCAAAAACAGATGCTGAATCTGGCCGGCGTGATGACCATGCAGCCGAAGCTGCTGCTTCTGGACGAACCGACCAGCCAGCTGGATCCCATCGCAGCGGATCATTTTATTGACACCCTGCAAAAGCTCAACCGCGAGTTTGGCCTGACCATTTTGCTGGTAGAACACCGCTTGGAGGAGGTTTTCCCCATCGCCGACCGCATCATGGTGCTGGAAGCCGGAAAACTGATTTGCAATGGAACCCCCGGCGCCGTGGCCGCGCAGCTGCGGGATCATCCCATGTCCCGCTGCCTGCCCAGTGCGGCAAGGATCTGGGCGGGTCTTTCCGTCGATTGCCCCTGCCCCTTGACCATGCGGGAGGGAAAGGACTTTTTGCACACCCATTTTTCACACCGCAAGGGCGCAGCCGTTCCGGTGCATCAGCCGATTTTGGAACAGCCGGTCATTGAAGCCGAAGGAATTTGGTTTCGCTACGAGAAAAAATCGCCGGATGTCCTGCGCGATTTGCATTTGACCGTCTGCCGTGGCGAGGTTTTCTCCCTGCTGGGCGGAAACGGTGCCGGCAAGACAACCACTTTGAACATTCTGGCGGCTCTTGACCGCCCTTACGCCGGCAAACTGAAAATTCAGGGCAAGCCAATCGGCGACTATTCCAAAAATTCCCTCTATAGGCGCAACCTTACGATGCTTCCGCAAAACCCACAGGCATTGTTTTTGAAGCAGACGGTTCATGAGGATATGGAGGAAATACGCAAATCAATACCGGATTTTAATGGACAAGTGGAGCGAACCATTCAGTTTTTTGCCGAAAAATATGCAATTTCGCACCTTCTGGAAAAACATCCCTATGATTTGAGCGGCGGTGAGCTGCAAAAATGCGCACTGGTGAAGCTGCTGTTGACAAAGCCTTCTATTTTGCTGCTGGATGAGCCGACCAAGGGAATGGATGCCGTTTCCAAAGCGCAATTTGCCAAGCAGATTGCCGAGCTGCAAGCCGAGGGTGTGACGATTGTGATGGTTACGCATGACGTGGAGTTTGCCGCACAGGTTTCCACGCGGTGCGCCTTGTTCTTCGACGGGGAAATCGTTTCCGCCGGAACACCGAACGAATTTTTCTCCGACCATCATTTTTATACCACCGCAGCCAGCCGGATCAGTAGGGGACTATTCGACAATGCCATTCTTTGCGACGAAGTTATCACTTTATGCGACGAGAAGTAGGAGAAAGCGATGAAAAAATGGATTTCTTACGGCCTGCTGCTTGTGGGCATTCCGCTGGTTTTGCTGCTGGGCGCAACGGTATTTTCTACGAAGCAGTATGCATGGTTGGCAATGGCGGTGATGGTTTTGACTTGTGTGCCGTTCTTTTTGTCGTTTGAAGGACGGCAGCATGGCGCGACGCGGCTGGTGGTGATTGCCGTGCTGGCGGCACTGTCCGTTGTGGGAAGATTGCTGTTTGCACCCTTACCGGGTGCCAAGCCGGTTACGGCGATGGTGGTGATTACCGCACTGTATTTTGGCGGGGAAGCCGGATTTATGACCGGTGCGCTGACGGCGGTCTTGTCCAATTTTCAGTTTGGCCAAGGCCCATGGACGCCGTTTCAGATGTTTGCGTGGGGCTTGATTGGACTTGTAGCCGGCCTGCTTGCCAAGCCGCTCAAGCGCAGCCGTGTGGCACTTTGCGTTTACGGCGCGCTTTCCGGTGTGCTTTATTCTCTGCTGATGGATATTTGGAGCGTCTTGTGGTACGACGGCGGCTTTAACCTTTCCCGTTACTTAGCAACTGTACTGACCTCCGCGCCGTTTATGGCGATTTACGCCGTTTCCAACGTGGTATTCCTGCTGGTTCTGGAAAAACCGATTGGCAGCAAGCTCGACCGAATCAAAACCAAATACGGCATTTAATTTCATTCCACTGTCTGCGTGCAACTTGCGTGCAGGCAGTCGTTTTTTCTGCAATGTGGCAGAATTTACAAATTTCACGTAGATATATTGTGTAATTTGCCATAGGGTTTCTGCTGGAAATCAAAATGCCGGAATGCTATAATATAGATGTATTATATTAATTTGTGGGCTTTGCGAGGCAATCGCCCTGCGATGCCCCGTGATTTTGCATCAACAAAGCAAAATAAAAGGAGAAAGGACGTTCCAACATGAGATCAACCTTCAAACGAACTGCTGCGTGGCTCCTGACGTTGGCCATGCTGTTTGGTATGTTGCCGCAGGCGCTCGCCGCAACCGGCACCATCGACAGCGTGTCCGGCACCGAGGACGCCGCACTGCGCTGTGATGTTGATTTTACACAGAACATTGAGTCCGGTTATGTGATCGACTATAACAAGGATTCTTTCTGCGTGGAAGATGACGGCACCGTGGTGCGGAAAAACTTCTTCAACAACACCAGCACAGCCACCGGCCTTACCGGCGTTACCGCCTTGGCGGTCGTCGATGACTGGCTTCTGACAGCCGAGGGCGATACGCTTTGCGCGTACACACTGCCCGCGCTGCGCAAGACAACCGTCTTAACCAGCGACGTTGCAATCGGCCAGTTTATGATTAACAATAATGTCCTCTACTTCCTCCATGACGGCGATGTTTATTCCCAGTCCATGGACGCGAAGGACGCAGAACTGCTCCATGCAGCCGGTGATGCCATTTACCTCTATCTCTATGAGAATGAGAATCTGGCATATCACATTGACACCAGCGACTGGGAAGACGATCCTATGGTGGATACGCACGAGCATACCAGAGAGGGTACCTTCGTTGTGAATCTGGCAACCGGTGAAACGACCGGTATGAATGCCTATCAGGCTGTCCATCCGGAACCCGAAACCAAAACGGTCTATCAGTGCGGTTACACGACGTCCGTAGGCAACGTTCCGCTCCCACTTCCGGAATATCCCAATGGCGCGGCCTGCACCACGACCGGCTATCCGTGCTCCGGCCATAATGCCTGCCTGCGTTACTATAATTATAACGGTCAGACAGTCGATACCTTTGGTTGGCAGTGCTGCGGCTTTGCACGTTACGTATTCTGGCGCTGCTTTGGTGTGGTTGACTTCCCCGAAGTCAACTCCGGCAACGGCTATCGCCATGCAATCGGTTATGTCGGCCCCGGCTCTGTTTCCGCCAACTACTTGCAGAGCATTTTTGGCAGCACGATTCTGCCCGGCGCGCATATCCGTTCCAATACCGGTACCGACGGTTGGCCTCACAGCTTGGCATATGCCGGTTGTGACGGCAGCAACTTCTATACCTATGAGGGCAACTACAACGGTCGCTGCCAGGTCGCTATGATTCAGCGTTCCTGGTCGGAAGCTGCTTACTTCTTCAACACCACAAAGGCAGGCTTCCAGTACATCGATATGCCTACCAACTATCCTGCCACACAGGCCGGAGCAACCCTCCCCGACGGTGTCTACGTGATCAAATCCGCAGTCAACGCGGACTATGCCGTGGACATTGCGGAAGGCGAAACGG
>CAMDZY010000011.1 GCA_945910975.1 uncultured Clostridia bacterium
TATATTGGTGCATGGCGGTCAGGAACATCGTGTCAAGGTTGGGGTTGAGCTTATTGTTGATCATCGCCATTTGGAATTCTTTTTCAAAATCCGAACCCGCGCGCAAGCCCTTGACGATCACGCAACTACCCTTCTCCTGTGCATACTCTGCAAGCAGCTTTGCTGAGCAGTCGATCTCCACGTTGGGCAGGTCGCCACAGACCATTTGCAGCAGCTGCACCCGTTCTTCCTGCGAAAACATAGGCGATTTGCCGCAATTGACCATCACACAGACGATCAGCTTGTCAAAAATTTTCGATGCACGCTGAATGATATTCAGGTGTCCTTTCGTCACCGGGTCGAAGCTGCCAGGATATACTGCAATCTTCATGGGCAATTTGGTTCCTTTCGGAAAAGCGCAATGAACGTCTTCCCATACTTATAGTCTTTGGAGCGGGCAAGGCCGTTATACGTTCCCTCCAGCGGCTTTTCAACGGGTCTTTCTGTTATAATTATACCATTCTCTTCCAAAATGTCAATTTCAGATATGCGTTTTAAGGCATTTTCCAAATATTTTTCTGCATAAGGCGGGTCTAAAAAGATCAAATGGAACTTCTGATTGCAGCGATTGAGGTAATCCATGTAATCCGCACACACCACCTTTGCTTTGTCCTGCAAACGGGTTCGGCGCAAATTTTCACGAATCAGGTCGGTGGCTTCCTTTCTGCCATCGACAAACACCGCGTGCGCCGCACCTCTGGACAGGCACTCGATGCCCAATTGACCGGTTCCGCCGAACAGATCCAGCACTGCCCCGCAGATGTCAAATTGGATGATATTGAACAGCCCGACCTTGGCTCTATCCGCCGTGGGGCGGGTCAAAATGCCATCCGGCGCCTTGAGATTGGTGCCCCTGGCCGTGCCGGTAATTACCCGCATAGGCTCACTCCTTGTGAAAATAATCAAACACCGCCTGCGCCGCATTTTGCGGAAGCACGCTGCGCAGGGTGTCAAAATCAGCCTGGCTGATTGCCTTTACCGATTTAAAGTGGCGCAAGAGCGCCTGTTTTCGTGTATCCCCGATGCCGGGGATCTCGTCAAGCACCGATGCTTTCAAGCGGCGGCTGCGCAGGGTTTTGTGATAGGTGATCGCAAAACGGTGCGTTTCCTCCTGAATGGTGCCGATCAGGGCAAACACCGCCGGCACTGTGCTGATGCTGATCTCTCTGCCATCCGGCGTGACCAGTGCGCGGGTGCGGTGGCGATTGTCCTTGACCATGCCAAAGATGGGAAATTGCAGCCCCATCTGTGCAAGCTCCTCACGGACGGCGTCGGCGTGAACCTGCCCACCGTCAATCAAGAGGGCATCCGGTGGCTGCTCAAAGCCCTTGTCCCCCATCTGGTAATGGGCAAATCTGCGGTGCAGCACCTGCCGCATGGATGCATAATCGTTCTGGTCGTCTAATCCCTCAATCCGGAAGCGTTTGTAATCGCTCTTTTTCGGTTTGCCGTTCTCAAACACGACCATGGACGCCACAATATCCGTCCCGGCGATGTTGGAAATGTCATAGGATTCCAGCCGGTTTGGCAACTGCGGCAGCGCCAGCATCGATTGCAGCAGCTTCAGCGTTCCGTTCAGCTTTTCGGCCTTGGTGGTCAGGCGCCGGGCTTCCTCCAGCGCATTTTTGTGCGCCAGCTCCAGCAAAAGGCGGTTATCCCCTCGCTGCGGCACACGCAGCTTGACACGTCTGCCCAGCTGCTCAAAGAGAAGCTGAGAAAACAGCTCCGCGTCCTCCATGGGAAATGGGAGAAAGATATTTTTGGGTGCTGCTCCGCGTGCCAGATAAAATTGCTTCACCAGCGCGGAAACCGCCTCCTGTTCGTCCTCCTCCAATGCGACGATCTCGTATTCTTTATCCACCAGATTGCCGCCGATATAGTGCAGCACCACAAAGCAGGCCTTGGCCTCGGTTTTGGCATAGCCGATCACATCGGTGTCCGCCATGCGTCCGGCAGTGACCAGTTGCTTTTGTCCCAAGGCTTCGATGGCTTGGAGCCTGTCCCGCAAAGCTGCGGCACGTTCAAATTCCATGGCGTCGGATGCATCAAGCATTTGCTGGCGAATCGTCTGCGCAACGGACTGATAATTGCCCTGCAAAAGCTGCACGGCCTGGTCGATGCGGCTACGGTACTCCGGCTGGCCGCCCATTTTTTGGCACCAGCCATCGCAATTGTTCATGTGATAATTTAAGCATACCCGATCCTTGCCGAGATCTGCGGGGAATTTTTTCCCGCAGCCGGGCAGCTTGAGTGTGGTACGCAACGTGTCGATGACGCGCTGCGTCACATATCGCCCGCCGAACGGGCCAAAATACTCCGCGCCGTCCTCCGTTACCCTGCCAACCATCGTCAAAACAGGGTAGTCCTGCCGCCGGTCGATGCGCAGATAAGGGTAGCCCTTGTCGTCCTTCAGCAGAATGTTATACTTGGGCATATGGCGCTTGATCAAACTACATTCAAGCACCAGCGCTTCAAATTCCGAAGCGGCCACGATGGTGTCAAAATGGTCGATTTGGGAAACCATCCGGCGCGTTTTTGGGGTATGGGATGCAGAATCCTGAAAATACTGGCTGACGCGGTTGCGCAGCTTTTTTGCCTTGCCCACATAGATGATCTTTCCGGTTTTATCCTGCATCAAATAGACACCGGGTGCCAGCGGCAGCGCGTGTGCCTTGTCTTTTAATTCCTCAAATGTCATAATTCCTGTAAAAAAGCCGTCTTCTGTGCGCAGCTACCGCAGGGTCACCGGCACAAAGACAGCCGTCCAAAATCCAACAGAATGGATCCATTTTGCTATGCCAAGCGCACCGCCGCGAAAAATGTCAAAAAACCGCGTCGGTGCGACCTATGCGCCATGCAGCTGCATCGCTGCATGGCGGTTTGGGTCGGGGTATGTCAGGCAAGCGTGCGGTTAAAGCACATCGCGTTCCAGCAGCTGTGCCAAAGCCTTTACGGCCTCCTTTTCATCGGAACCGTCAGCAATCAAGCTGACTGTGGAACCGGTAAAAATTCCCATGGACAGCACGCCGAGCAGACTCTTTGCATTGATTTTGCGTTCCTCCGCTTCCAGCCAAATGCTGGACTTGAACTCGTTCGCCTTCTGGATAAAATACGTTGCCTGCTTGTTATGTAAACCGGATTCGCACTTTACCACTGTCTTTTCTGTATACATTTTTGGGTTACTCCTTCATTGTGTGGGTCTTACCCCTTTAATATAGCAAATTCAACAGATTTGTCAACCGAAAATCTGCATTTTTACTAAAATTCTGCGATGGTAACGCCGATATCACCCTCGCCATAGGTTCCAAGGCGGAATTTTTTGACATATTTGTTACGTTTTAACTCCTCGTGTACCATATTGCGCAAAACGCCTGTGCCCTTGCCATGGATGATGCGCACGGAGCCGAGATTGGCCAGCATCGCATTGTCCAAAAAGGAGGTCAGCGCTGCGGACGCCTCCAAGGCATCCATCCCGCGCAGATCCAACTCCGGCGATGTGGTGACATTGCGCAGGGTGCGCGTGGTGTTTTCCAGATATTTTTTGACGATGGTCTGCTGCTCGTTCTCTAGCAGATACACCTCGTTCGGTTTGGCGTTGACCTTCATGATGCCCGCCTGTAGCTGATAGGAGCCGTCCTTGTTCACCGCCAGAACGGTCGCTTTGGTTCCGATTTTCAGCAGCTCTACCGTGTCGCCCACGCGGATCTCACGGCTGGGCTTGGAGCGCTCCACCTTGGGCTGCTCACCCACCAGCTTGCCCTCTGCTTCATTCAGCGCGCGGCGCAGTTGGCTTTGCTTCTCGTTGAGACCCTGCACATCCGCAGCATCCCGCATCTGCTTGCGCAGCTGTTTGAGTTCCTCATGCACCTGATTGGCGGTCTGGCGCGCATCGTTGATGATGGACTGCGCTTCCTTTCGCGCCTTTTCCACAGCCTTATCGTGCTCTTTTTTGATCTGCGCAGCATATTCCGCCGACTGGCGCTGCGTTTTTTCCGTTTCGGCGCGCAGGCGCTGGGCTTCTTCCTTTGCGACTTCCATCTGCTGACGCTGCTGTTCCAGCTGGTGGAGGACATCCTCAAAGTCCCGGTCGTTTTGGCTGACCGTGCTCTGTGCCTTTTTGATGATATCCTCGCCCAGTCCCAAGCGGCGGGAGATGGCAAAGGCGTTGGACTTGCCCGGCACACCGATCAGCAGGCGGTAGGTCGGACGCAGTGTTTCCACGTCAAATTCACACGAAGCATTGCTGACGCCCGCGTTGCGCATGGCATAGAGCTTCAGCTCCGCGTAATGCGTCGTTGCTGCCACGCGACTGCCGCATTGGCGGCAATGCTCAATCAGGGCGATTGCTAACGCCGCGCCCTCGGCAGGATCCGTGCCTGCGCCCAATTCATCGAACAAAACTAAGGTTCTGTCATCACACTGGCCAACGATTTCCACAATATTTTTCATATGTGCGGAGAAAGTGGACAGGGATTGCTCAATGGACTGCTCGTCCCCGATATCGGCCAGCACACGCTCATACACCGATATGGTGCTTCCGTCATCGGCCGGAATCTGCAAGCCGCACTCCGCCATCAAGGTCAGCAGACCTAACGTTTTCAGTGTGACCGTCTTGCCGCCGGTGTTGGGGCCTGTAATAATCAGGGTGTCAAAATCGCTGCCCAGACGCACCGTGATCGGCACAACCTTTTTCGGGTCGATCAGCGGATGCCTTGCTTTGCGCAGTTCAATCGCACCGTTTGATGTGATTTTGGGTTCGATCGCGTGCATCTGGAATGCCAGCTTTGCCTTGGCAAAAATCACATCCAGCTGCGTCAGCATCTCATAGCTGGTGGAAATGGATTCCCGGAAGCCCGCCGCCTCTGCCGACAGCTCCGCCAGAATGCGGTCAATTTCCTTTTTCTCCTTCAATAACAGCTCGCGCAGCGCGTTGTTGGCATTCACCGCCGACATCGGTTCAATAAAAAACGTGCTGCCGCTGGAGGAAACATCGTGCACAAGACCGGGAATTTCATTTTTATATTCGCTCTTTACCGGCACCACATAGCGGTCGGAGCGCAGCGTGACGATGGGATCGCGCAGGTATTTGGCGTAGGTCGAGGATGTAATAATTTTTTGTAGGCTGTCCTTGATCTTTGCGCTCTGCACGCGCATATGGCGGCGAATATCCGCCAATTCCGGGCTGGCGGAATCGGCAATTTCCTCTTCGGAGAGAATCGAATTGAAAATGCGATCCTCCAAATACCGGTTTGGCGAAAGGCTGCGGAACAAGGGATCCAGACAGGTTTCCACCGCATCGCCGTCATAGTATTCCCGCACTGTCCTGGTGCAGCGCAAAACGCCTGCGATACGCAGCAGCTCCGCCGTATTCAGGCAGCCGCCGCGGTCGGCACGTTCGAGCGATGCACCCACCGGCTTGACCTCCCGAAAACCGGGCGAGCCTTTGAGTGTGATCAGGCGGCAGGCGCCGGCTGTCTGCATTTGCAGCAGGGCGACCTCCTCCGCGTCCGTGCAGGGCTGTACCGCGCGGCAGCGTTCCTTCGCCTCTTCGCCGGTGGCACAGGCGGACAGCTTGTCCAGCACAGCAGATAATTCCAGTTTTTGGATTGATTTTTCGTATAATTCGGACATATTCCGTCCTCCGTTCATTGCAATAAAAGAGATTTGTAAAAGTCAAGCGTGTAAAAGCCGCGCTCAAATTGGGTGCAAAGATAGGCTTCCGTAACGGCATTTAATTCCTCCAACGCCGCTTCCGGCAGCGTGAAGGCAAATAGGCGCTTTGCCGGGCAGTCAACAATATAGCGCATCGCCGCCAGTGTTCCCAGAGAAACCGGCATTCGAATCCCATCAAATACTTCGCCGCCGCAATCTTTGCATTGCAAACAGCCCTTTGACACGTTAAAACGGTTTGGGCTGGGGTCGCCACAGACGGGACACCCCATCAAATTTGGCTCATACCCCGCAAGACAGGCAATGCGCAGCTCAAACGCCGCCTTGACCAGCTTTTGCGGCCGGCTTTGTTGACTTAATGCATACAACGCGTTGAGGATCAGCGAAAGCAGCGCAGGGTCAGGGCTGTCCTCCTGTGAAACCACCTCCACCACCTGCGCAAAATAGGAGCCAAGCGAAAGCAGCTCCAAATTGTTCCGCAGGCCGTAAAACATCTGCTTCGGCTCGGCCTCGGTGATTACATGGTAGCCCTGATAATCGGTGAGTGTAAACTCCCCATAGGTCAAAAGCTGACAGGTGCTGCTGAGCTTGCTGTTTTTTGCGCGCACGCCGCGCGCTTTTAAGGTCATCTTGCCGTAATCGCGGCTTAAAACGGTCAACAGTCTGTCGCGGTCTTTATAGTCGGTTTGCCGCAAAATCAAGCCTTCGGTTTTTAAGTACATGGTTTTTATGGTCGCCGGGGAAAACTTCCCCGGCATTTCGTATCAAGCAGATTTTTCCATCTCCCGGATTGCCTGCTTATAAAGCAAATAGGCCTCCGGCGCACCGGTCTGCAAAAATAACGTCCAATAGTCGCTTGCTTTCATAGGGCAATTCCTCCATCTGTTTCATTGTATGGTTAGGATTTGCCGAACGGCACAAACTATACTGACAAATCATTCATGCAGTACCATTCTATCATTCATATCCAAAGTTGCGAATCAAGAATTGGCTGTCGCGCCAGTTTTCCTTGACCTTGACCCATGTCTGCAAATAGACTTTGGTGCCCATAAATTTTTCGCAGTCATTGCGCGCCATCGTGCTGATTTTTTTCAGCATTGCGCCCTGTTTGCCGATGATAATACCCTTGTGGCTCGCCTTTTCACAGTAGATTGTGGCATCCACGTCCACAATGCCGTTGGCGCGCTCGGAAAATTTGGTAATTTCCACTGCGGTTCCGTGTGGGATCTCTCTGTCTAAGCACCATAGCATCTTTTCGCGAATGATTTCCGCAATCACCTGCTTTTCCGGCTGGTCAGAGGTCACGCCGTCCGGGAAAAAGTGCGGCGCAGGAACGGCATAGCTGCGGCAAGCCTGCAATACTTCTTCCACACCCTCGCCGGTTTTGGCCGAAACCGGGATCACCGCATCAAAATTGAAGCGCTCGCCATACACTGCCATCACAGACAGAAGCTGCGGTTTTTCGATGGTGTCAATTTTGTTGATGACAAGAATCGCCGGCGCCTGCACCGCCTCGATCTGGCGAATCAGCTGCTCCTCCTGCACACCGATGTTGTCGATCGGTTCGACCAGCAGCAGCACAACGTCCACATCCGCGACTGACTCGTTGACAACGTTCACCATGTAATCGCCCAACCGCGTACGCGGCTTGTGAAAGCCCGGTGTGTCCATGAACACCAATTGGGTATCTCCCTCGGTGCGGATGCCGCAGATTCGGTTGCGGGTGGTCTGCGGTTTATTGGAAACGATTGCAATCTTCTCGCCGACAATGCGATTGGTCAGTGTGGATTTGCCCACATTGGGCCGTCCGCAGATCGTAATCATGGCTGATTTTGTTTTCATTGGTACTTCCTCCTAACGCGGCAGAGAGATTTCCGCCAAAATGGCTTCCTCTCTGGCACGCATTTGTCGTTTCATTTCTCCCTCGTCCATATGGTCATAGCCCAGCAGGTGCAATACGGAGTGGATGGTCAGATACCCGACCTCCCGCCGGACGCTGTGGCCGAACTCCGCCGCCTGTTCCCGCGCCCGCTGCAAAGAAATCGCCATGTCTCCCAGCGGAAGTAGACCCGTTGCAGGGTCGATGTACGGCGTCCAATCCTCCGGCAGCTTCCCCGGCTTCAGCACGAACGCCGGGAATGACAGCACGTCCGTTGCCCGGTCAATGTCGCGCGCGGTACGGTTGATCGCGCGGATGCCCTCGTTGTCCGTCACCAGTACATTGATTTCCACCGGCACCTTCACGCCCTCGCACCGCACAGCCGCAAGAATGCACTTTCGCAAATGCAGCGTTAATGGCAGGCTTTTGTCGATTTTTCTGGCATAAGAGATGATAATTTGGTCATTCATTGCGGATTCTTCCTTTTGTACGTTTTGCCGGTCAGCTCCCGACCCTTTTTCTCATAATTATCATATGCCGCCACGATCTGCTGCACCAGTGCGTGGCGCACCACATCGTTGGCGCTCAAACGGCAGATGGCAATATCCGGCACATTTTCCAGCACCTTGACCGCCTCCTTCAAGCCGCTAACCTTGTCGGCCGGAAGGTCGATCTGTGTGACATCGCCGGTAATGACGATTTTGGAGCCGAAACCAAGACGGGTCAGGAACATTTTCATCTGCTCGCGCGTGGTATTCTGTGCTTCGTCGAGAATAATGAAGCTGTCGTCGAGCGTTCTGCCGCGCATATAGGCAAGCGGCGCGACCTCAATATTGCCACGCTCAAGGTATTTTTGATAGGTTTCCGGCCCCAGCATATCAAACAGGGCATCATACAAAGGGCGCAAATAGGGGTCGACCTTATTTTGCAGATCGCCGGGCAAAAAGCCAAGGCGCTCCCCCGCTTCCACAGCAGGACGCGTGAGAATGATGCGGTTGACCGTCTTTTCGCGGAACGCCGCCACCGCTGCCGCCACCGCCAGATAAGTTTTGCCCGTACCAGCAGGGCCGACGCCGATGGTGATGGTATTCTTCAAAATAGCCTTCATATACCGCTGCTGGCCGATGGTCTTGGGCTTGATGGGCTTGCCCTTGGCGGTGATGCAGACCACGTCCTTCGCCATTTCCTGGATCTTGTCATCCTCGCCGCTGGACACCAGATTGATGAGATAGCGCACCTTTTGCTCATCGATCACCTCGCCCTTGGCGGCCAAGCTCAGCAGTCCCTCAATGGCGCGTGCGCCCTTGTCCACTGCTTCCACATCGCCGGATACCTTCAGCTCGGTATCGCGGTTGACGACCATCACGTTGAAGGTCTGCTCGATCCGCTTGATGTTTTCATCGAAGGAGCCAAACACATTGATAATTTGCTCCAACCGTTCTGCATTGATTATTCGTTCTGCCACGATTCGTTCATCTCGCTTTCGTATATTGGCGCCGGAACTGTTTTTGCAATCATCTCCCGGCAGTTATTGTCCGCCTGTAGCTGCCAGCAGCCGTTTTTTTCGGCTATGGTGTATGTTTGGGAAAGGATGCTTCCGGCAATCATATGATCTTCCACATTTCGATTTACATAGTGCAGCAATACCGACTCTGCCTGCTGCTGCGTCAAGGGCTGCTGCACCAATTCATACGGCCGCAGCGTTTCCACCTCGAGCGTTACGGGAAAGGAATAGTCGCCCGGCAGGGCTGCGACGTTTCTTTCCACTATTTTATCACACTTCCCCTGTGGAATTCCACTATTTCTTGATAAATTTATTCTTTTTCTTCCCAGAACAAGCGTGTAACGTTTCACTTCTTCACCGGTATACTGTTTTATCGTGACATTTTTGGGAATGACTACCGTTTCGTGCCGCCATGTCATGGCATAAATCTCCGCCATTGCGTGGACAGCCTGTATGCCGGTCGTCCAATCCGCATAGCCGGACACCAGCAATTGTCCCTCCGTGACTGTGTCGCCCACCTTGCAGACCTTAAAACCGTCCATCACATCCATCTGCAAAATCACGCCGGCGCGCGATGCCACGACGTTTGTAATTTCCTTCTCCGGCTCGACCTGCGCTTCCGGTTCGCGTTCGGCAACCAGTACGCGCAGACAGCCGCCGCTGCGGTTCACGGCGCACCAGCGGAGCTGCGGAATCTCGTTTAAAATACGGTTTTTGATATCCTGCGAGCGGATGCCTGGCCCCCATGCACCGAACTTGACGCCCAAATCCTGTAAGGTATGGAGAATTTCATCGCACTGCACCGTTTCGTTGCCCTCTACCGTAACCGTCCACACAAATTTTGGCAGCAACAGCAGCGCAAGAACAACCAGCACCATACCGACCACCATCACCGGCCGACGCTTTAAGCCATATACGGTCTGGGCAAGGCCATAGAGCTTGTCGACCTGTAGGTCGCTTTGCGCAGCGGCAGCAATCTGGCGCGCAGTATCGATGTCGCGCCGATAGATGCGGCAATGAAATTCCACCTCACTAATACGGCGAATCGCCCAAAAGGCCACTTTTTGTGCCGCAAAGCGATTCATGCAGGCTGTCTGTGATGCGCCGGTGATGGTGACCTCCGCAGTTCCCCGAATATAATTGATGACCGGATTCATATGCTCACCCCAAAACGACCGATGAAATGCTGCCTTCAATCACCATACGGGTGCGGGTCAGCAGCACAATGGTCAAATTCTCCCCCTGCACCGCCACAAGTCCCGTCTGTGTGGTAACGTGGATCCGTTGGGGCGTGTATTCCAAAATGGCGGTGTGGTGGTCAATGGAAACTCTGCCGGAACCGCGAATTTCAATCAGCGGCTCATTGGTCAGGATTTCGCTGGGAATGTCAAACTTTGTGGAAACCTTGTGCATCAGTTTATCCTTCATTGCGTTCACCTCGCTAAATTCTATGCACGCATCGGCAAGATTTTGTCCGCGCAGCATATATTTCAGTGAGGTGATCGCAATGAAGCACAATACACAGCCCACCGGACGGTGGCTTTTGCTGTTTTTGGCAGGATTTGGAGGACTCATGCTGTTTTTTGGCAGCGCAGCCGTTGCAGGTGCAGCGCGGGGCTTGGCGCTGTGCGGCAGCACGGTAATTCCCTCGCTGTTTCCCTTTTTCGTGCTGTCCGGCACATTGATTGGCATGGGCGCCGGTGATGCGCTGGCACAAAAGCTGGCAAAACCGTTGCGGCGATGGTTTGGCATCGCACCGCAGGGCGGCATGGCGCTGGTGATGGGGCTGCTGGGCGGGTATCCGCTGGGCGCGCGGGCGGTGTGCAATCTATATGAGGAAAAGCGCATCACACAGACCGATGCGCAGCGCTTGCTGTGTTTTGCCAACAATACCGGCCCGTCGTTCTTTGTGGGCGCAGTCGGACTTGGCGTATTCGGCAGTGTAAAAATCGGGTTGCTGCTCTACCTGATCCATGCACTCAGTGCATTGCTCGTCGGTCGCTTTTTCGCAGTGCTTCGCTCCCAGCCCCGCAGTCCTTACAGCGTACAGCCGTTCAACGCATCGCGCCAGAGGTTTGCGGCGGCATTTTCGCAGGCGGTCGTGTCGTCTTGCAGCTCCATGCTCGCAATCAGCGGGTTTGTGGTGTTTTTCAGTGCGCTGCTGTCTGTCGGGAAACAGCTTTTGCCGGCACTGGATGCACCTTTGCTGTCCGGCCTTTTGGAAATGACGTCCGGCGTGATGGCGCTGCGCGATCTCGCACCGCTTACAGCGTTTTGTCTGGCATCGTGCATCATTTCATGGGGTGGTCTTTGTGTGCATTGCCAAACGCTGTCCATTGTATATGCAGCGGGACTGGAGCCGCGCGGATATCTGACCGGGAAGCTGCTGCACGCGTTGACAGCCACCGCACTTTGTTTGCCGGTGGCGGCAATTTTGTTCGGTCACCCCGCCGAACGCTGGCTGTTCTGGCTGATTCCGGCAGCATTTTTGTTGTTGATGCTGATTTTTGCAAAATTTGCAAAAAAGAGGACTAGCATTTCCTGTCAAAATTGCGTATAATAAAAGCAAAAAATGCGGAGGTGACGCTGATGCTGTTTCGAAAAAAGATTCCCCATGCCTGTGCCTACTGCACCTATGGCGGCAAGGTAGATGACGCTACCGTTTTGTGCCGGAAAAAGGGCTTTGTTGACGCCTCCTCCCGCTGCCACAGGTTTCAATATGACCCCCTGCGTCGTGTTCCGCCCCGCACGCAGGTGCAGGATTTTTCCAAGTATAAGGACGAAGATTTTTCTTTATAAAATGTTCCGTACATTTTTACAATGCGAAACGGCGCGTCGAAGCGGTTGCTTCGGCGCGCCGCAGCGCTTTTGCTCAAATTGATTCATCCAAATCCACAATTTCATATTCCCGCGTGCCAAGGTTAAGGGCAACGGCAGCTTCGATGGTGTGAATGCCGTTGCGGGATTCCATGCGTTCGATCAGCGCAGCCTTGCCGGGATCCGGGGATGCATAGACAGCATCTACGCAGGCCTGGTCTACCGCAACAGGATCCAGCGAAGCGAAAATGCCGATGTCTGCCATCTCCGGCTCATGCGGATTGGAATCGCAGTCACAGTCGACAGACAGCTTGTTGGCGACGTTGATATAGGCAAGATTCTTGCTGCCGAGATAGGCCATGACAGACTGGTCTGCTTCCGCCATGGATTCCAGGAAAGAATCATGATCCGCCGTCCACAGCTTGTCGGCATCGCCTGCGCCGTGGATGTGTGCCTTGCCGTAGCCGGATGCCACGCCGATGGACATATTTTTCAGTGCGCCGCCAAAGCCGCCCATTGCGTGTCCCTTAAAATGAGAGAGCATCAGCATGGAATCATAATTTTTTAGATGGTCGCCCACGAAGTTTTCCTGCAAATGCTTGCCACCGGTAACGCGAAGCGGCATCTGGCCGTCCTCGTCCATGATGTCACACGGTGCAATGTCCATAAAGCCATGGTCACGAATCGCCTGCCAGTGATCGCTTGTATGGAAGCGCTTGCCCTCATAAGCGGTGTTGCACTCAACAATCGTGCCGGACAGCTTGCTGACCAGCGGCGCAATGAGTGCAGGATTCAAAAAATTGTGGCCACCCGGCTCGCCGGTGGAAATTTTCACCGCGACCTTACCGCGCAGCGTCACGCCGAGAGCATTATAAATTTTCATCAAGCCCTCTGTAGAGATATCCTTGGTAAAATAAACTTTTGCTTTCATGATTTGCTCCTTTCATTTATTTCATGATTTTGAAAGACATGGGGAAAGGACACGGTAAAACAGGTGCCCTGTGTTTTACGGCGGTCAACACGGATCGTGCCGCCGTTGCGCTGAACCATATCGTGAACAATGGACAGTCCCAAACCTGCGCCGCCGGCAGCGCGGCTGCGCGCCTTGTCCACGCGGTAAAAGCGTTCAAAAATATGCTCCATGGCGTCCTCCGGAATGCCGACGCCGGTGTCGGAAACGGTGATGATGACACTCTGCTCGGTGTGCGACACCGTAATATCCAGGCTGCCACCGGGAACATTATACTTGATGCCGTTTTCCATCAGATTAAAGACAATCTGATACAAATCATCGCCCTGCGCCATTACCGTGCAGCCGTCGCTGACGTGTTCGGTAATGGAGATATCCTGCTGCTGCGCCAGCGGCGTCAACAGGCGAACGACGCGGCGGACGATCTGGCGAAGATCCACACAGGTACTTTCCTCCACGGCGTGACCGTCAATTTTGGTCAGCTCCAGCAGCTTTTGTGACAGGCGGGTCAGGCGGTCGGCTTCCCCGCCGATGTCGCCGACAAATTCCCGAACGGTTTCTTCGTCCATTTCATTTTGCAAAACCGAATCGGCCAGCAGCTTGATAGACGCCAGCGGCGTTTTCAGTTCGTGCGATGCATCGGACACAAACTGGCGGCGGCGTTGTTCCGACACCTGCAAGCGGTTGGCCAGCTGGTTAAATTCGTCCGCCAATACCACCAATTCATCATTACCGCGAATGCGGATCTGATTGGAGTAGTCCCCGGCCTGCATCCTGCGCACTGAATCCAAAATGCGCCGCATCCGCCGCGAATAAAGTGCGGAAAAAATCAGCGAAAAGGCCAAAATCACAACCGCCAGCACGAGAGAGATGCGCAAGGTGTTTGTTTGCATTGCGTCGATCATTTCGCCCTGCTCGGCATCGTCGTCCATCAGGCAGACCGTACCTGTCAGCTCCTGCCCGGTGAACACAGGCATCGTAGCGCAGCTTTGCAAAACCGCATTTTCATATTTGCAGTCAACAACATCCTGATTTTTCAGTGCCAGTTGCACTGCTTCGGTGGAAAGTAGTCTGCCCTGAAGGCTGTTCTCCGGTTCCGTGTCATAGATGACATAGCCCCACTGATCCGTGACCATAATGCGGTCGGCATGGACATCTTCGATGCTGTGAACGGTCGCAGCAGCCGTTTCCGTTGAGAGCGCTTCGAGATTGCTCAAGGCAGTGGCAAGCATTTGCGCCTTGGCATGCATCGAGGTCGTCTGCGCGGAAAAGGCCAGAGTGCGCATGGTGACTGCGGCGTAGATATTCAAGGTGAACAGCGCAGCTACGGTAATCACCAGATAGCCCACTGCATATTTCAGCTGTGAGCTGGCCGGGCGCCTGGAAAGTTCACGCTTTGAAATAATAGCCCACCCCCCATTTGGTCATGATATGCTCCGGCCCTGCGGGATTTTGTTCCAGCTTCTCCCGCAGGCGGCGAATATGCACATCCACCGTTCGCACATCCGAGCGGTACTCGTAGCCCCAGAGAATGTCAAGCAGATTTTCTCTGGAGTAGACGCGGTTGGGATTGCGGATCAGCAATTCAATCAGGTCAAATTCCTTCGCGGTCAAATCCACCAGTTCGCCGTTCCAATAGACATTGCGCTCATCGGTATCAATTGTAATGTTGCCACAGGTAATGCGTTTTTTCTTTGGCGCTCCCGGATTGGCACGACGCAGCAGCGCCCGGACCCGGGCTTTGAGTTCCAGAATATTGAACGGTTTGGTCAGGTAATCGTCCGCGCCGTGTTCAAAACCAAGCAGCTTGTCCATGTCCTCCGCCTTGGCCGTCAACATAATGATCGGCACATCGGAAAATTCCCGGATCTGCTGGCAGGCGGTCAAGCCGTCCATCACCGGCATCATCAAATCCAGGATGATCAGTCCGACCTCCGGGTCACGTGCAGCTGCCACAGCATCCTCCCCGTTTCCTCCGGTAAGTACCGTGTAGCCCTCATTTTGTAAATTAAATCGTATGCCCTTGACAAGCAGGGCCTCATCATCGATCACTGCTATTTTCATAGTTTACCCCACTGTTACATAATCCAAAAGTCCTTGCAGCGTCTTTTCGCCAATGCCCTCTACATCGATCAGCTGTTGCACGGCGGTAAACGTACCGATTTGTTCGCGGTAGGCCACGATGCGTTGCGCTTTTACCTCGCCGATTCCGGGCAAGGTGGCCAGCTCAATGACGGAAGCGGTATTGAGGTTCAGCTTGCCTTCCAACGGATCCGAGGATTGCGCTGTCGGACTTCCCGTCTGCAATGTGCTTTCCTCCATTGTAGATGCTGATTCCGTAGGCGTAAGCTCCTGCAAATGAATTTGCGTATTTCCTGCGCCCGATGTTCCCAGCAGATAGCCCACTAAAAATGTCACGAACATGGCAGTCACGCCAAGGAGAAGACCAATAAACTTTTTACGTTTCGCGTCCATTTGGCGCCTCCCGTTCATTGACATTGGGTGAAATTTTGATATAATAGTTTCTAAGGCAATCAAATAATTGCCGTCTGTGGTTATTGTACCATAATTGTTGCCCTTTGGGCAACCGTTTTCCGATAGATTGTAAAAGATTTTTCAAATTTTCGGGGGAAACCTATGAAAAAATACAGATTTTTATCTCTCATTTTAATCGTAACAATTCTCTTTGGCGTTCTTTGTCCGATGGCATTGGCGGAAGATGACGAAACTGTGGGTACAACCTCACCGGATGCGCAGGCAACATCGCAGGCAACCGACCCATCCGAAACCGATGCGCCGGAGCCTACGGACACGCTTGCACCCGGCTCACAGGCTCTGCCTGAGCCAAGCGAGGTGGTATACGCTTCGGACTACCATCCGGACGCCAAGGCTGCCATGCTCATTGAATTGAATTCCAACACCATTGTCTACTCACTCAATCCGGATGAGCGGATTTATCCGGCCAGTCTGACCAAAATCATGACCTGCATTCTGGCGCTTGAATACGGAAACCTGGATGATTTGCTCACCGTAACCGACACCTCGCTGCTGAATCTGGATATGGCCGGCAGCACGGCCGATTTGCAGGTCGGCGAGCAGATGACTTTGCGCAACATCCTCTACTGCATGATGCTTTCCTCCGCAAACGAGGCTTGCAATGTGGTGGCGGAATACATCAGCGATGATGTGGATCTGTTTGTGGATTTGATGAACCAAAAGGCTGCTGCACTTGGCTGTACCGGTACGCATTTTGCCAACACCCACGGTTTGCACGACGAAAATCACTACACAACCGTGCGGGACATCAGCACGATCGCGCGGTATGCCTGGCAGAACCCGACCTTCCGGCAGATTTCCTCCACGGCAAGCTATACCGTTCCCGCCACCAACCGCTCCGAGCCAAGGGAGCTTAATTCCACGAACTATTTGATCAGCACCAGCTACACCGATAAGTATTACTATGAGAAAGCCTCCGGCATCAAAACCGGCTTCACGACGCCGGCCGGCGGCTGCCTTGTCGCCACGGCCAAGGACGGGAATATGGAATTTCTCAGCGTTGTCTGCGGCTGTGAAACCGTGACGCAGGAGGACGGCAGTTCTCTAGAAGAACGTTTTGTTGCCACAAAAAAGCTGTTTGAATATGGCTTTGAAAACTTTGCCTATGTGCAGGTCGTCACCACGTTGGAAATGGCCGGTTCCGTGCCGGTGGCACTGTCGGCCGGGCGTGATACGGTGGTTGTGCATCCGGCTGAGGATTTTTATGCACTGCTGCCCGACCCCTATGACAAGACCGCCATCACGACCGATTTTGTGCTGAACGGCGGTGCAACCACGCTGGAAGCGCCATTGGAGGCCGAGCAGGTCGTCGGCACATTGAGCGTATACTACAATGGCTCCGTGCTTGGTACGGTAGACCTGTCGACCACAACAGCCGTAGCGCGCTCAACCATCGCTTATACCGGCAAGCAGACCAAGGGCTTTCTTTCCCGAAACTGGTGGGTTTTGCTGCTGGCGCTGATCGCCGTTTTGCTGCTTGCGCTGTTCCTTTTGAAACGGGCAAAAAAGCGCCGGATCCGTATCCGGCAAACCACGCGCAAGCGCTACCCCGGACAAAACCGTAAGGAGGACATGCGATGAACGCCACATGGCAGGCTTTGGAACAACGCTGCATGGATTGCCGCAATTGTCCCCTTTGCGAAACCCGCAACCATGTGGTTTTTGGTGTAGGGAACCGGCAGGCGGATATCATGCTTGTCGGTGAGGGTCCCGGACGGCAGGAGGATTTGACCGGCATTCCCTTTGTGGGAGCGGCCGGGCAACTGCTCGATGAAATGCTGAATATCATTGATTTGAACCGCGATAATTGTTACATTGCAAATATTGTCAAATGCCGCCCGCCAAACAACCGCGACCCCATGGAAACGGAACAGGAATCCTGCATTAGTTATTTGCAGGAGCAGATTGCGCTGGTACAACCGAAAATTCTGGTCTGCCTTGGCCGCATTGCCGCCGGGCGACTGATTCACAAAGATTTTCGCATCACACGCGAGCACGGCCAGTGGATGGAGCAGGGCGGCATTTGGTACACCGCGATCTATCACCCGTCAGCGCTGCTGCGGGATTTGGACAAGCGGCCGGATACCTTTGCCGATCTGCTGCAAATCCGTGCCAAGCTACAGGAGGTTCGTCATGCTTAAATTTGTATCCTGGAATGTAAACGGTTTGCGCGCCTGCGTGCAAAAGGGATTTATGGAGGTCTTCTCCAAGCTGGACGCCGATTTTTTCTGCCTGCAGGAAACAAAAATGCAGCCCGGTCAGTTGACGCTGGAATTGCCGGATTATCAGCAATATTTTTCCTCTGCGGAGAAAAAGGGCTACTCCGGCACGGCGATTTTCACGAAACATTCCCCCCTTTCGGTGCAATACGGCGTAGGCGTGCCGGAGCTGGACACCGAGGGGCGGGTCATTGTGCTGGAATATGCAAAATTTTACCTTGTCACCTGCTACACCCCCAACGCGCAGGAGGGGCTAAAACGCATTGAACACAGGCTGGCCTGGGAGGAAGCATTTCGGAAGAAGCTGATGGCGCTGGACGCTGTGAAACCGGTCATTGTCTGCGGCGATCTCAACGTGGCGCCTCAGGAAATCGACTTAAAAAATCCAAAGACTAACCGTGGTAACGCCGGTTTTTCCGATGAAGAACGCGGCGCGTTCACGAAGCTGCTTTCCTGCGGCTTTACCGATACGTTTCGCTATCTCCACCCGGAAGCAACCGGCGCATACACTTGGTGGAGCTACCGCTTCCGTGCCCGCCAGAACAACGCGGGATGGCGCATCGATTACTTTTTGGTGTCCGACCGTCTGCGGGAACAAATCCGCAGCACGCCCATCTACAACGATGTGGAGGGTTCCGACCACTGCCCGGTCGGGTTGGAATTGGACAATTCCTAAAAAAGCGGCGTACAGCCTGTCGAAAAACTTCGTTTTTCGACAGAGTTCTTCCTCGCGGAAGAACAT
>CAMDZY010000012.1 GCA_945910975.1 uncultured Clostridia bacterium
GGCGGGCGCTTTGCTGCCACAGGCGGTGAGTGTAACAAGAAGAAGCAACAAGAGAATCCATTTTTTCATAAAATCATTCCTTTCCAAAATTCCACTGAATTTCCGCCACCCCGTGTGCGGTGAGAAACGCGTTGGCCTGCGAAAAGGGGCGGCTGCCGAAAAAGCCGCGGTAGCAGGACAGGGGGCTGGGATGGGGCGCGGATAATAGTTTGCGGGGATAGCAGGACGCCTGAATCAGGGGCGTCTTTTTTTGCGCCTGTGCGCCCCAGAGCAGGAACACAATGGGCTGGGGCAACTGCGCCATGGCGGCGATCACGGCATCTGTGAAGCGCTGCCAGCCAAAATTTTTGTGGCTGTTTGCCTGACCCTTCGTGACCGTGAGAACGGTGTTGAGCAAAAAGACGCCTTGCCGCGCCCACGGTGAAAGATCGCCGGAAGTGGGTGCGCTGCCATAATCGGCGGACAGCTCCGCGAAAATGTTGCGCAGCGACGGCGGCAGTGGGGTGCCGTCGGACACGGAAAATGCCAGACCGTTGGCCTGCCCCGGCTCGTGGTACGGGTCCTGCCCGAGGATTACAACGCGGACGGCTTCCGGCGGGGTTAGGGAAAAGGCGGAAAAAAGCTGCGATTGCGGCGGGTAGACGGTTTCGGATGCGTAGGCGGCATCGACCTGCCGACACAGCGACTGAAAATAGGGCAGCGAAAATTCCTGTGACAACAGGGGCTGCCATGCACCAAGTGTAGATAACTCCATCGGCGCACCTCACACCAGTTGCAGAAGCTCTTGCGGCCGGTCGATGCAGCAGGTCGCGCCATGCTCGAGCAAAAATGCACGGCTGCGGAAGCCCCAGGTGACGCTGATGCAGGGAAGTCCCGCGTTGCGTGCCGTTTCGATGTCGACATCGCTGTCGCCGATATAGACGCAGCCGGAAGGGTCGGCGCCCAGAGCGGAAATGGCTTGCAGCACCGTGTCCGGAGCGGGCTTGCGGCGGATGCCGGCAGATTCGCCGATGGCGGTGGACATCAAATCGGCAAAATACAGCCGCGTCAGTGCCTGCACGCCGTAATTTGGCTTATTGGAAATGACAGCCATCTGCCTGCCGCTTTGCTTTAGCTGCTGCAAGACCGGAAGCAGGCCGGGGTACGGCGTCGTGCGGTCGTTGCAGTGAAGCGGGTAATAGGCGTTGAAATCCGCCATATAGGTTTCAAAATTGGGGTCGGCTTCCGCGTTGGGAACCGCCAGCAGCATCAGGCGGCGCGCGCCGTTGCCGACAAAATTGCGCACCTCGTCCAAAGTGCGCAGCGGGAAATGATGTTTCCGCAGAACGTAGTTGACGCTGGCGTGCAGATCTTGCAGCGTGTCGAGCAAGGTGCCGTCCAGATCAAAAAGTAGCGTGTTGTATCGCATAATACACCTCCGGTTCTTCCTATTCTAGCACAGATACGTGCTTGGGGGAAGATTTTTTTTTACTTTTTTTCGGGAAATCGCGTGATTTTGCATCTTTTGGTGCGGTTTTTTTCGCTTTTTTTCCTAGAGGTGTAAAGGAGTGATGGAAATGAAACTTCCGGAGCAGGCAACGGTTCGGGAATTTGCCTATCGGTATTTGCAATGCTTGGACGCGGAAAAGGCGGCGGACGGAAAGGCGGGGGATGGGGTCGCGCTGCTGTCAAAGCCGGCTGTGCAGGACGAGATCCAACGGCAGCGGGCGCTGTTCAACAGGCAAATGACGCGGGAGGACACATTGCGCAGGCTCTATGGGCTGGTATTTGGCCGGTGCAACGACTGCGTAAAGCTGGTGACAGGGGAAGTGAAAGATTTGGACGCGCTGGATTTGTCCTTGCTGTCCGAACTGAAACGCAGCGACAAGGGCGGGTTGGAAATCAAGCTGCTGAACCGGGGAGAATTGCTGCGGCAGCTGCTGGATTCGGCGGCAGAGCAAACCGGCGGCGTGATGGAATTGCTGCAAGCCATGCAGGGTGAGGACGATTGAGGCTGCAATTTTCGCCCAAGCAGAAAATTGTTCTGACATGGTGGCAAAAAAGCAGTCCGTATTCCAAGTGCGATGCGATTATCTGTGACGGCGCGGTGCGCAGCGGCAAAACGCTTTCGATGGGGCTGAGCTTTTTCCTGTGGGCAATGGCGCAGTTCCGTGACCGGCGGTTCGGCGTGTGCGGAAAGACGATTGCATCGCTGCGGCGCAATGTGCTTTCAGAGCTTTTGCCAAAGCTGAAGGCGCTGGGCTTTCGATGTACGGAGAAGCGGACGGAAAATCTGCTGCGAATTTCCTACGGCGGACATACCAACGAGTTCTATATTTTCGGCGGGCGGGACGAGGGATCGGCCTCGCTGATTCAGGGTATCACGTTCGCCGGCGTGCTGATGGATGAGGTGGCGCTGATGCCGCGCAGCTTTGTTGAGCAGGCCTGCGCACGCTGCTCGGTGAGCGGGTCGCGGCTGTGGTTCAACTGCAACCCGGAGGGGCCGTACCACTGGTTTTACAACGAGTGGATTTTGCAGGCAGAGCAGCGGGATTGCTTGTATCTGCACTTTACAATGCAGGACAACCCGTCGCTATCGCCGCAGATCCGACAGCGCTATGAGCGACTGTATACCGGTGTGTTTTACAGGCGCTTTATTCTGGGACAATGGGTGGCGGCTGAGGGCAGAGTGTATGATTTCTTTGAACCGTCCATGGCAAGGCCGGTGCCGGAGGGGCGATTTGAACAGTGGTACATCTCCTGCGATTACGGCACGGTCAACCCGGCATCGTTTGGACTTTGGGGCTTGCAGGCGGGTGTTTGGTATCGCGTGGAGGAATTTTACTTTGACAGCCGCAAGCAAATGCGGCAGATGACCGATGCGGAATATGCCGCCGCGCTGCGCGATCTGGCGGGGCAGCGCACCATTCGCGCGGTGATCGTCGATCCGTCGGCGGCGAGCTTTATTGAACTGCTGCGGCGGGAGGGCTGGACGGTGAAAAGAGCGGAAAACGACGTGTTATCCGGCATTCGCCATACCTCGGACTGCTTGAAAAGCGGCAGGCTGGTCATCTGCGACACCTGCCGCGACTGCCTGCGGGAGATCGAGGAATACGTCTGGGACACCAAGGCCGGGAAGGATGCGGTGCGCAAAAGTCATGACCACGCGATGGACGATATGCGCTATTTTGTGGCTACCGTTCTGGCACAGCCGGTCGGGGGCTTCAGCGTGCGGGCGGTGGCAAGGCGACAAAATGTATGATTGGAGGGAATGGAATGAAACGGAAACAACTTAAAACGACAAAGACGGTCAATGCACAGCTGCGCAGCGGGGCAGAGCATCCGTTTGGCGCGGTGCGCAGCTATGTGCCGCTGGGCGGCAGGGAGAATGAATTGTACCGCAGTATGCGCGAGGCGGTGCCGATTCTGGATGCGGCAATCTGCAAGCTGGTGCGGCTGACCGGCGGGTTTGCGGTGGAATGTGACGACAAGGTGGCGCAGGCGGGACTGGAACAGTTCCTAAAAACGGTGCCTTGCGGGCGGATGCAATACGGCATTGAGGCGTTTTTGTCGGGGTATCTCGACAGCCTGATCATGTACGGTCGGGCGATTGGAGAAATGCTGGTGTCGGGCGGCCGGTTAATGGGCGTTGTGTGGGGCAGCGTGGACGATGTGCAGCTGCAACAGGCGGATTCCCCGCTGGACACGCGTATCTGCGCATCGGACAGCAGCGGGCAGATGCGACCGTTGCCAAGGCAGCAGCTGCTGCTGTTCACGGCACTCAACGCATCGCCGGATATGCCCTACGGCGCAGGACTGATGCGGAGTATGCCGTTTTTGACGGAGGTGCTGCTGAAAATCTACAACACCATCGGCGTGAACTGGGAACGGGCCGGGAATGTGCGCTACAGCGTGGTCTATAAGCCGGGAAACGATGCGCTGGAACGCAGCTACGCGCAGGAGCGCGCGGAGCAAATGGCCGGGGAATGGTCGCGCGCCATGCAGGACAGCAAAAACGGAACGGTGCGGGATTTTGTGGCGGTCGGCGATGTGTCGGTGAAGGTGATCGGCGCGGACGGGCAGATTTTGGATTCGGAAATTCCGGTGCGGCAGGTGCTGGAACAGCTGGTCGCGAAAACCGGACTGCCGCCGTTTTTGCTGGGGCTGAACTGGTCGAGCACAGAGCGGATGTCCACCCAGCAGGCGGACTTGCTGACCAGTGAGTTGTGGGCGATTCGGCGCGCAGTGGAACCGGCGATGGAGCGGATTTGCAGGCTGTGGCTGCGATTAAACGGGTTCGGATGCGACGTCCGGCTGGCTTGGGACGATATCAGCCTGCAGGATATTGTGGATGAGGCGCAGGCGGCGTTATATCGGGCGCAGGCGGCGCAAATTTTAGGAGAGGAGCAGGCAAATGGAGATTAAAAAGGCGGGAAGTCTTGCCGGGAGCGGAACGCCGAGCGATGCGCAGCTGGAAAAAATTAACCGGCTGACCAAGACGCCGCTGACAAGGGAGCAGGTCTATGTGTTTTCCGTGCATCTGTGCGACGATGCCGTTGACAGGGATTTTGAGCAATTCGCCACACAATCGCTGCCAAAGCTGGCAGAGCTGTTTGTCGGAAAAACGGGGATTTGCGACCATGAGTGGTCCAGTCAGAAGCAGGTGGCGCGAATTTTTGATGCCGATGTGATTCGCGATGGCACAACAAGTTTGATTCAGGCGTGGGCATATATGCTGCGCACGCCGCAGACGCAGGATATGATTGCGCAGATCGAGGGCGGCATCAAAAAAGAGGTATCTGTCGGGTGCGCAATGGCAAAAAGCATCTGTTCCATTTGTGGGAAAAGCTACGGCAGCTGCGAGCATCGCAAGGGGCAGTCCTACGGCGGACAGCTTTGCACGGCAATTTTGTCGGAGCCGGTGGATGCCTATGAGTTTTCTTTTGTGGCCGTTCCTGCCCAACGGCAGGCTGGTGTAATGAAGCGGAAAGGAGGAAATTGCATGAAGCTGGAGGACTATGTGGAAAAAAGCCAGGATTCGTCGCTGGTGGAAAGTCTGCGCGGTTTGCAGCGGGAGGCAGAGCTTGGCAGAGCCTACCGCAAGCAGCTGGAGCAGGATGCGGTGCGGCTGGGGCTGTGCCTGGATTTCGGCGCGGATGAACAGCTGCTGCGCACGTTGGCGCAGCAGCTGGATGACGGCGCGCTGCAAAAATTCTGCAAGGGCTTGCAGGGCAAGGTGTCGATGCTGACGGAGCCGGTGGGACAGTTGCCGGAAATGACGCCGCCGAAGTCGGAATTCGGCAGGGAATTTATGATTTAACAGGAGGATTTGAAAATGAAAAGTATTTCCATGGATGGAATCGGGGCAAAGTATGTCACGTTTTACACGGAAGAGGATGCAAGCGCAGTGGGCAAGGTATGCACGCTGAGCGGCAATGACACGGTGAAGGCCAGCGCAGACGGCGAAAAATTCTGCGGAATTTTGATTTCCGTGAAGGACGGCATTGCCTGCGTACAGGTAGGCGGCTGCTGCGAGCTGCCCTATTCCGGCACAACGGCGCCAAGCGTGGGGTATTGCAGCGTTGCTGCTGCCAGCGGCGGGGTTGCCGTCGGCGAGAAAGGCAAAGAGGTTTTGGTTTATCATGTGGATACCACGGCAAAAACCGTCGGTATGGTACTGTAAGGAGGAATGAACATGGCTTTTGACAATCTTCATCTGGAAAAAGGAATGTACCGCGAGAGCGGCAAGTCGTTTACACAGGTTTTGGAATCCATCGACCCGAGCGAACAGTATCGCGGCACGGCTATGGAGGGACTGGACGCCTTCCAGCGTCAGCTTAAACGCTTTGATATCAAGGTCAAGGGCGCAGGCTCCAGTCCGGTGGAAAAATTCTTCGCAACCATGGATTCGGCCGTTTTGTTCCCGGAATTTATTGCCCGCTGCGTGCGGCAGGGGATTGAGCAGGACAATGTGCTGCCGGCCATCGTGGCAACGGTGACCAATATCGATGCAATGGATTACCGCTCGATCTACAGCGTACCGGCAGACGACGACAAGGAACTCAAAACCGTGGCAGAGGGCGCGGCAATCCCCACAACGCAGGTGAAGGCCAAGGAACATTTGATTCGACTGCACAAGCGCGGCAGAATGTTGGTGGCATCCTACGAGGCCATTCGCTTCCAGAAGCTCGATTTGTTCTCCGTGATGCTGCGGCAGATCGGCACACACATCCAGAAAATGCACCTCGCGGATGCCATTGAGGTGCTGACGGATGGCGACGGCAACGCAAACGGTGCGGCAACGTACACCATCGGCACCAAGCCAATGTCCGGCACAAAGGGTACGCTGACGTATGACGCGTTGGTGGAATTCTGGGCGCAGTTCAATCCCTATGAAATGAACGCCATGATTGCACCCTCCGACAGCTTTATCAAGCTGCTGAAGCTCGACGAGCTGCAAAATCCGCTGACCGGGCTGAATTTCCAGGGCACCGGCAAGCTGGAAAATCCCATCGGCGCACAGCTTTTGCGATGCGACGGTGTGACTGCGGGGACGATGATCGGACTGGATCGCCGCTATGCGCTGGAAATGGTACAGGCGGGAGATGTGACGGTGGAATATGACAAGCTGATCGACCGTCAGCTGGAACGCGCCGCGATCACCTCGATTTCCGGATTTGGGAAAATTATGGACGGAGCAGCAAAAATCCTGGTGATTTAACATGAAGTTATGGAATGAGATTTATCAGCTGGCACTGGCAATCTGCCCGGATTTGAACGAGCAGGAACAGGGTGTGCTGATGCGTCTTTGTGCCGCTGCGGAGCGTGTGCTGAAAAGCCGCCTGCGCAGCGGGCTTTCCCCGCAGGACTGCGGCGATTGCTTTTGCTGCGCGGCGGCGTGGATGGCTGTGGACAGTCTGCAAGCGGGCAGCGGGGTAGAGGATATTGCGTCGTTTACGGCGGGGAATGTGAGCGTTAACCGTACCAACAGGGCAAGCGGGAGCCTGTATCAACGCGCCATGGACTTGATGGCGCCGTATTTGTCATCCGGCAGCGCCTTTTTGGGGGTGCGGGGATGAAGCGGATGCTGGATAAAATTCTGCGCTACTATGGCAGTCGGGTGATCGTGCATACCCAAACGGAGCAGATCCCCGTCCGCGCCTTCTTGCAGCCGGTCAACAGCAAAAGCTGGCAGAATATGAACCATATGCATCTGTCCGGCGGTGAGGTGCCGAGAGGGCAGTTTCTCTATATCGGGCCGGAGGAGGTGCCGGTGCTGGGATGCGAATACTTGCAGCTGGGCGACAAGCGCTACCGCGTGCGGCGGTGCGACACGTTGATGATCGGTGATGAGCCGCTGTATCGCTGGGCGCTGTGCGTGGAGGGAGGTTATGACGAGCCGTGGAAGAATTGATCAACGCCATGCTCGCCATGCTCAAGCTGGCGGGGCTGCACGCTGTGGCGGCCTTGCCGGGCAGCACATTGCCGCTGCTGCAATCGCCGCTGGTTGCGGTGGATGTGGCGAAGGCGGACTGTAGTCAGGCGGGAATCTACCAATACCTGGGCGTTTTGAAGGAGCAGGAGCTATATGGACGCCGCTTGCAGGCAACCTTGCAGCTGGATGTTTACGTGCCGGAGGCTGCCGGCGGCAAAGGGGCGCGGGCAGCAATGACAGACGTGATGAATCTGCTGATGCAAGGCGGGGGAGAAATGAACATCGGGGAAATGTCGGTCGGCGGCTGCCAATATGATGCCGACTGTGACTGCTTCGTGGGCAAGATCCTAGTGCCGGTCAGTGTGTATGGCTACGCCACACTGTCCGACGATGGGACGGAATTTGTGGATTTTAAGCTGGAAGGAGAGTTGAAATGAGTTTTGCATATCAAAATCGGCCGGGCGTGTATGCCGGGTATGATGTGTCCGGCGTCTATTCCGGAGCGATCGCCGGAAAGGTCATTGCGGTAGCGGCACACAGTACGCTTCCGGCAAAGGTGTATGTATATACCGGCTATGAAAGCGCTTACAAGCGCGGCGACAACAGCCAGTTGGGGAAAATGCTAAAATTGTTGTATGCAAACGGTGCGTATAAGGTGCTTGCGTATCCGGTGGGGTTGGACAATACCGGGATGTATAGCACGGCCATTACGGAGCTGCTTGCCGCAGACAAGGTAGACTATCTGGTGTTGGGAAGCGACAGCGAGGAAATTCAGCTGCTGGCGAAGCAGCAGATGGAGCAGCTGCAGCAGGAACAGCGTGAGTGCATTTGCTTCATGGGCATGACCGATGCGGGCGTGGACGAGATCGCAGCGCGGGCAGGAAAACTCAACAGTGAACGTGTGGTGCTGTTGGGGCAGAATGTGACGCTGGAGGATGAAACACAGTCCAGCGGCGGCAGCATGGCGGCTGCGGCCTTGGCTGCACAGCTATCCAAGCAGACCGACCCGGCGATACCGCTGCATGGCATGGTGCTGGAGGGCATTGTCAATACGGAATACCTGACGGACAGCCAGGTAGATACGCTGGTGCAAGGCGGCGTGACAACGCTGGAGGCGGTGAACGGCAGCGTTAGCATCATCCGCGGGCTTACCACGCGTACCAAAATAGACAATCAACCGGATACGACATTGCGGGACCTGAATACCGTTATGATTATCGATACGGTCATTCCCGGTCTGCGGGAGCTGCTGCGGAGAAAATTCACCCGCAGCAAAAATAATGAAACGACCCGCACGGCAATTTTGCACCAGATGGTCACGGCGCTGGAAGAATATCTGAGCGATGAAATAATTGACAGCTACAGCGATTTGCAGGTCACGGCAGATCCAAAGGACGCCGGTGTGTGCGTCGTGTCATTTCGGTTTGCAGTGACACGCGGAATCAATTTGATTTATCTAACGGCGCATATCACGGTGTAAAGGGGGACAGGCGATGAATACGGTTAAAATTCCGACAAGCGCGGACATTTATTTGGAAGCGGACGGAAAAAAAGTGGCTGTGGTGCAGAGCTATCAGGTGAGCGCCAGCCGACAGGGAAAGGTGATCGAGGCGTTTGGCCAGTCGGAGGCCGTGGCGGCGCTTGCGGGCAGCAAGAGCTACCGTATTGTGCTTTCGCGGTTGTATGCTACCGATTTGGCCATTGCCGATGGAATCAATTTTTATGAATTGGAAGATTTTTCGCTGGTCGTGTGCAAACCGGATCGCAGCATCATCTACAGTGGCTGCCAGTGGGCGGATATTCAGGAAAGCGCTGAGGTCGGCGGCATGGTACTGGAAAAGGTGACACTGATCGCTCCGCGCCGAAAGGAGGTGAGGCGGGCGACCGGCGGCCTGCCAAGATGAAAAAGCTGCACAGATATTTGGAGCAGAAAAAGAAAACGAACCTTGCCGGGCTGGAATTGCGGGTGCTGAGCAGTTATGAGCTGCTCAGCGCCAGAGCGGCAGCGGGCGACGCGGAGGATGCGGGATTGCGGTTTAACTGCGCGGTACTGGCCAAGGCGTTGGAGTATCGGGGCAGAGCGGTGTTTTCCTCGGCAGAGCAGGTGATGCAGCATCTGAGTGTGGAGCAGGTGCAGGCGCTGGCCGAGCAGTATTGCGATTTGTGCCATGAGCAGGATCTGCTGGGGGCATCGTTGTATGAAATCTCGCGTGTGATGCGCCCCATCGACCGACTGCGCTGGCGGGTGCTGCGGGAATTTGGCGTGCTGCCAAGCTCTGCACAGGCGCAACGGATGACGGATGGCGATGTGCTGTTTTGCGCGGCGGCCATGGGCACGGAGCATCAAGATGTCAACCCCAACTTCGATTGGGAACGCTTTGAGGCACTGCAATGAACGAGTATACTGCAACATTACTGCATAAGCAAAGACTGCTGGCAGAGGAAATTTTGAACTGCAAGCACACATTCCGCGCACCCACAACGCAGAAGGCATCGGCTGTTGAGGCGGCACAGTCGGATGGCAAAGCGTCGGTGCGCCTCCCACAGCTGCCACGGGCAGACAGTGCGGCGGGCATGCCGAATCCGCTGTTGTTTCGCGGCGCGTCGAAGCATCCGGTGCTTGACGGAGCGTTTGTGCAAAATGATGACGGGACAGGGCAGGATGTGTTGATGCAATTCGTCCAACAGCGCGAAGCGACACGTCAGCCGGTGGACATACCGGCAGATGCAGTGAGTATGCGGGCAATTTCACGCTATTTTCAGCGCGACGCCCGGCGATTTCGGGAGGAGTAGAAAGTGCAGACAAGTATGCAATTTAAATCCTTCGTCTGGCCAAACAACCCCACGACATTTGAATCCGGCATGAATCGGCAAGTGGCGGTGTTGAAGTATCCATGTGACGGGTATGTGTTGCAGGATTTGGGGGAAAGCGGACGAATTTTTGAGGGCAAGGGCGCATTTTACGGTGCCAAGGCCTATCAAAATTTTCGCCTGCTGGCGCAGGTGTTTTGCCAGAATGGGGCGGGAACGCTGTATCACCCCGCGTGGGGCAGCTACACGGCATATTTCACCGCGCTTCAGCTGTTGCAGGAGCCGATGGAAAACTATGTTTCTTATGCATTCACATTCCGGGCAACACAGGCGGCCGGTACGAGGGCGGCTTTGCCGCAAACAAGTGCGGTCGTGACACTGCAGCCCGGCCAGACCTTGCAGAGTATTTGCAGCCGCTACGCGATCAGCATGGAGGATTTGCTGAAAATGAATCCGCAAATCGCAAATCCGGCAATTTTACAGGATGGGACAAAGGTGGTGCTGCAATGCAGTGCAAAGTAATTACCTATGACGGCGCAACGCATTCGCTTCCGCCACTGCTGTCGTGGCAGCTGCTGCGCACCGATGGGGACGGCTGCGATGGTTTTTGCGTTTGCTTTGCCGCAGATGCAAAAACGGACGGTTGGTTAGCAAAGGCGGTGAAATTTTCTGTCTTCGAGGGGAACCGTCAGGTCTTTTGCGGCATTGTGGACGACTATGAGCTGGAACTGAGCGACCGGGGAAAGCGCTGCACGCTCAGTGGCCGGGGAATGGCAGGGCGGCTGCTTGACAACGAGGTCAAGCCGGCGGAATATCAGCAGGCGTACCTGCCGATGATTTTGGAGCGGTATGTTCATGCCTATGGCATTTCCTCCAAGGCGGTTTCGCTGTCGCCGCTTTCGCTGTTTTCCGTGCCGCTGGGGACAAGCTGTTGGAATGTGCTGCGGGGATTTTGCATCAATGCCGGAGCAAAACCGCCTTGGTGCAGTGCAGACGGTGTCGTGCAGGTAGCAACAAAGTATCCGTCGACAGGCGTGGCATTTACCGACAAGCAGCTCATGACTGCAAGCTATTGCAACTGTCGCTACGGCGTGATATCCAAGCAGTTGCAGATCACGCCGGAGGGAACGGTGTTCACCGCTACCAATGACGCCTTCACTGCCATCGGCGGCAACGTGCAGAAAGTGCGCTACCGGGCGGGGAGCACGCTCTCGTGTAATTACCGCTCACCGGCTGCGCAGATTGCCGCGTCGCGCACGCAACAGTTTCGGCTGAAGCTGGAGCTGCCGGGGAATTTTCTGGCTGAACCGAACACATGGGTCACGGTCACGGTGTCAGCATTGGGAATTTCCGGGACTTTTCGCGTCTGCCAGTGCCTTTCGGAGGGAAGCGGCAGGGGAATCACCTGCACCCTGATTTTATCGCGTGTATAGACAATAGGAGGGAATAACGATGTGGCTTTCCAGACAAATTGCAGCCAAGCCGAACCAACAGGAACAGGCTGCAATGGGCCAAATTTCCGTGGCCGGGGAAACGCCGGCGGCGGTGACAACAACGGAGCACCGCAACTTGCGACTGGTTTGCCCCGGCGGGTATGCGTGGAGTCCAACGGACAGTCAGCGCGTTTTGCTGCTGAGCGGGTCTGAAAAAACCGTGCTGGGACAGAGCGAACCGTCGCCGGTGGAGCTTTCACAGGGGGAGGTCTGCCTGTATGCAGCGGGATGTAATATCATTCTGCGGAACAATGGGGAGATCCATTTGAACGGTCGAATTTTTTGCAACGGAGTGGAGATCACAAATGAACGATAAGCTGCAAAACGGGCAAACACTGCTACAGCAGGCGCTGTTTGCGCTTTGCTGCCACAAAGGAGCGTTTGCGCGAATGCCGGAATTTGGCAGCCGACTGTATTTGCTGCCCGGACAAAAACCTGCGAACAGACGTGCATTTGCCGTCAATGCGGCGCAGGAAACGCTTCTGCCGCTTGGGCTGCGCGTCAGAGATGCACAGGTCAGCTGTGACACAAAGGGCGTTTTTTATGTGAATCTAATGTTGGAAAACAGCAACGTAATTTTGGAGGTGAGGGTATGAAATCCAGAGAGGAAATTTATCAGGCGCTCTGCGAAGATTTTCAGCAGCGCTCCGGCCAACCGCTTATAGCGGAAAGCGACACCGCCATACGCCTGTGGGCAACCGCAGCGGCGCTGGAGAGCTTGTATTATTATACGGATTGGTCAAGGCAGCAGTGCTTCCCGCAGACGGCAAGCGGCAAATATTTGGACTATCACGGCACCATGCGCGATTTGACACGCAAAAGTGCAGCCTGCGCCGTGGGAAAGGTGACATTTTCTCTGAACGCAGCGAAGGACACCGACGTGATGATTCCGGCAGGGACGGTGGTGGCCACGCAAACGCAGCTGCTGTTCCAGACGGTTTGCGACGGAAAAATCGCGGCAGGCAGCAAATCGGTGCAGCTGGATGCCGTGTGCTGCACGGCGGGCGAACAGGGCAATGTGGTGGCAGGAACGGTCACAGTATTGACCGATGCACCGGTCGGCGTCAGCAGTTGCAGCAATCCGCAGCCCTTTCACGGAGGGGCGGATACAGAGGAGGATGAATGCTTTCGCGAGCGCATTTTGCAGACCTACCGGCATTTGTCGACCGGCGCAAATGAAGCGTTTTACTATCGTCAAGCCATACAGACACAAGGCGTTGCAAAGTGCAAGGTCGTTGCACGCAGCGCGGGGGTCGGAACGGTGAAGGTGCTGCTTGTTGGCGACAGCGAGGACGAAACGGTGCGCAGCGCGGTGGAGCAGCGCTTGAACGCGGAGCGGGAAATTTCTACCGATATCACAGTGGAATTTGCCGAGGCAGTGCCATACAGCTTACAGGTCACCATTTGGCCAAAAAGCGAATATAGCTTTACGCAGGCGGAACAAGCCGTCAAGGCGGCAGCGGCGCAATATCTTCGGGGTATTCCGATCGGAAAAAGCGTTTATCTGACCCAACTCGGCGCGCAGCTGATGAACTGCGGCGCAATTGAGAACTATGCGCTTGCAGCGGGCAGCGCGGATTTGACGGTAGGCGAGGAACAGTACCCGGTACTTACGTTGAATGTGACGGAGGGCGCATGATGCAATATGCGACATACTTAAGGCGTTTACTGGAGCCAATGGGAGCGTATGACTTGTCAGACGGCACGCAGGTGCGCTGCGAGTTGGACACATTGGGGCAGTCGCTGGATGCTGTGAACGCAGCGATTGAAGAGAACCTTTGCAATGGGATCCCGCTTACCGCAGATGCCAAAACCTTGCAGGGCTACTTCGCCCTTTTGCCGCTGCAACCGCTTGACGACGATCCGGACAAGCTGCGCGCGGCGTTGCTGGCCCTGCTGAAGCTGCGCGGCAGAAGCGTCAGCCTGACGGCGCTGAACGATCTGCTTGCACTTTTGACGCCGGGTGTTTCCGTTGCGACGGAGGGAACCAACCAGGTTCACGTTGCAATGGACAAGGTCAAATCGCCGCAACGGGCACAGGCGTACGCGATTGCAGCATTTTTGCTGCCGTGTCAGGCAGAAATTGTTATATAAACCGAACCATTCAAAACACACGGTACAGTCACAGTTCAAGGGGATTGTGACTGTACCGTGTTTTTTTATCGGACAAATAACAATTGGCAGACATTGAAAAATGGACGGCATTGTGCTACAATAACAGAAAATTATTCCATGAATCAAAAGGGGGATGCCGGAATGTATGGGTTAAAACAATTCCTCGTGTCGGAATATGCCGAGCCGTATGGGCTGGGTGAAGTGGAGTTTTTGCTGGCTCTGGCGCAGGTCGGCTTTGACGGAGAAAACGCAATTCCTCCTGCCGGACAGCGTGCGGACTGCGGCGTGATTTTAAATACCTGTATGCCCTATCTGCAAACGCTCTGCCCGGAGCCGCCAAAGGGGTGGCTGCCGTTTATTTATACGGAATTGACCTATGGAATGTACCCCGATTCGGCACACACCGCCCCGACCGTGCAACAGGCACAGGCAATGGCATTTTATGTTGCGGTTTTGCGCTACGCGATCCGGCAGGAGCAGTGCAGCTTTGATTTGCTGACGGATATCGATTGCGCAACGCCGGAGGAAATCGCGCAAAGCCGCGTGGCAAAGGAATACAACCGGTTTTGGGCTGCGGTTGACAAGGCACACTTTGTGGAGCTGATGCGTATCGGCAGACAGATCATGCCGTTTGACCCGGCCTCGCACACCATTGGCGTCCACCATGTGGCGATCCACATGGCAAGGCAGGCCTGCCGGGCGGGGTTGGAGGTCGACATTGCACTCACCAGTGCGTCGGCGCTCAGTCACGACATCGGCAAATTCGGCTGCCGCGGGGAAAACGCGAAGCGGATCCCCTTTTTGCACTACTACTATACGTGGCAATGGCTGGAGGAACAGGAGGTTCCCACCATTGCCAACATTGCAGCAAACCATTCCACGTGGGATTTGGAATTTGAAAATTTGCCGGTGGAATCGCTGCTGCTGATTTATGCCGATTTCCGGGTGCGCGGTCTGCGCGATGCAAACGGCAAAGAGCAGGTACAGGTGTATACGCTGGCGGAAGCCTATGATTTGATTTTCAGCAAGCTGTCCGATGTGACACCGGAAAAACGCAAGCGCTACCAGACCGTGTATGCCAAGCTGCATGATTTTGAGGAATTTCTCTGTGCCCAGGGCATTGACACAGACCCGGTCATCGACGGCCCCTGCGTGCCGGTCAAGCAGCAGTCGGCACTGCTGCGGCACAGTGAGGCGCCAAGGGCGTTGCGCACGCATACCTTTGCCAACAACATCCGCTTGATGCGGCAGATTTCGTTCGACGCCTCCTTCGAGCAGCTGCTGGAGCAGGCACGCAATGAAAAAAATCTGCACTCCATCCGTACCTATCTGCATTTGTATTCGGAATATCATACCTACCTCAGCCGCGCCCAAAAGGGCAAGCTGCTCAACTTTTTATATGAACTGCTGATGCACCATGACGGCGATGTGCGCCGCCGTGCTGCGCGGATGATGGGGCAAATCCTCAGCAACAGCGGCCCCAAATACCGCAAGGAGCTGCCCGCCGGTGTGCCGGAAGCTGCAGCCGCCCCGAATCTGCTTTCCTTCCTCGGCGAGTCTGTGAAGGTTTGGGAAAACTATGTGCAAATGCTGCTCCACCCGGATTTGAAAATTGCCCCCAAGCACGCACAGCGCATTCGCAACTCCCTTAAGGTGGTGACGGCGAGCGTGTATGAGTCGCTTGGCTCAGACAAGTGGGAAGAATATCTAAATGTTTTGCTTGCACAGCTGGATCATGCGCAGACGGAGGACTATTTTGTCTTGGTTGACACCTTCACCAACCTGCCGGCTGCGGCGTTCCCACCGGAAACGGCCAGTGCATTGCAGCAGCGATTGCAGGTGCGGCTGCAACAGGCTGGGGAAGCGGAAAAAATCATCATTTTGTGTTTCTTTGGAAAGCTACAGCAGCGACACGATGCTGCGCTGAATGACAGCATCCGGCAGGCCGTGGAGCCGCTTGACCCGGATGGCTCCATTGCGGTGGCATACAAGAAATCCGTGATATTGACCGGAAATGGACATCTGAGCGGCCTGAGCGCAGCCCAACATCAGCATTTGTATCTGAGCAACATGGAAGCCGCCGTACACTGGGCGGTGAAGATGGTCAATATCGATATTTTAAGAGATAGCGCGGCGGCCAGCTCACAGGAAGCCTTCCATACGGCGATGCACCTGAGCAATTTAATTTGCGTCAGCGAGCATTTGCCGGTTCGTGTCTACGCGGGTGATTGCTTGGTGGCACTGTCTGCCTCGCTGCCGACCGACCAGAAAAACGAACTGGCAATCAATCTAATCCGCGAACTGGAAACCCGCCGTGACGAGGTGTCACGCTTTATTCCCCGCCATCTGGGGCAGCTGCTGTGTCAGCTGCCAAGCCAGGAATTTAACGAGTGCTTACAGCAATTGGAGGATTTGATTCGTTCCAACAACAGCCGCGCAGCGGTGGCCGCACTGTCTACGCTGGGCTATCTGCTCACGGCAATGCGCGGCCGCGATGATGCAATTGCCGAGCGCGTGTTTGGACTGCTGTTTGTGGGCATCTCGCAGTATGACGATGCGGTGCATCAGATGGCGATGTCCACCCTGTGCCGCGGGATTTTCGATGAAAAATCACTGCCCTTGCCGATTCGGCAAAAATATTTCCGCCGGACGTGCAAAAAGTTTCTGACCCTGCTCGATGAGCCGCACCCCGGTCAGCTGAATTTCTTCACCCGTGCTGCGGCGCTCAATCACCTGTATCGTTTCATGGTGCAGTGCCGCGTGGATCTGCCGGATCTGCCAGAAATTCCGGAACGCCCGATTGCGTTTTTCCCCGGCACCTTTGACCCGTTTTCCACCGGACATAAGCGCATTGTGCAGGAGATTTGCGCACGTGGATTTGACGTGTATCTCGCCATCGATGAATTTTCCTGGAGCAAGCAAACGCTTCCCAAGCTGCTGCGCCGACAGATCGCGTCCATTTCGGCAGCGGATGAATTGGACGTATTTCTGTTCCCGGACGATATTCCCGTCAACATCGCCATGGCGGAGGATTTAAACCGTCTGCGCAGCCAGTTGCCCAACAGCCGGGTCTATCTGGCCGTGGGCAGCGATGTGATTCGCAATGCATCGGCATATCGCAGCTATGCACCCGGTTCGGCGTCGGAATGT